>JADFHN010000073.1 GCA_022567155.1 Bacteroidota bacterium | reverse complement strand
AACCACTAATGCATAAAGTGTGCTTTCGGGAATTCCCTGCATAACGGATGAAAGCCTGCCGGTAAAGGAATCAACGCCAAACGTATTCATCCCAAAAAGTTCATTAGAACTTTTTGGGATGAAGTGCAGGCAATCCCGCCAAGGCGGGATGCCTGGGTTAACCCAGATGAAGTCATTGTTTATCAATGACGTTAGTCTGCCCATAGGGCAAGATTATCAATCCTATAGACAATTTTAGGTTCATTGTTTCAACCATCATGCCCCTGGCGCCGCTTCCGCTTAATTGCCGCATAAACGCAGTGGGTAAAGCATCTACAAATTCTGTAGATACCAAAAGCCGAGAAGAAATACCGCACACCATCAACCAGCAGGTCCATGGCGCCGCATTCCCTGAATACACCAATGGCCACCAGCATGGCTACCAGAAAAGGATCGTATTATTTTACTCATTAACAAGATTAAGGATATGGCAGGCAGCAATACCGGCAGTTTCAGTCCGGAGCCGGTGCTTTCCAAGGCTTACTTTTTTATAATCACCGTCAGATGCAAGCATAATTTCTTTTTCAGTAAAATCTCCTTCCGGACCGATCAGTACACAATAGTTTCTGCCGGGTATGGCTTCTTTAAACAACAATGCCGGATTTTCATCATCAACGAATGCAATAAACTTCATTTCATTGCTTTCCGCCTGACTTTTTAAAAATTCTTCAAAATCCTTTAGCGGATACATTGCCGGAATGGTAGCCCGCACTGATTGCTTGATGGCCGCGATAACTTTTTTTTCAAGCCGGTCGGTTTTCAGGGTAGTGCGTTCAGAATGCGCACAACGAATAAAACTAATCCTGTCAATGCCGAGTTCCACACTTTTTTCGACAAACCATGCTGTTCGGTCCATGTTTTTGACAGGAGAAATGGCAATGTGGATGGAATGGTTTTTTTGTGGTTCACGTATTATATCAACGATGTCAAACCCGCACTTTCTGAAATCCGGCTTCGTAATACGCGCGGTAAAAAACAGACCCTTGCCGTCTGTGATGTTTATAATATCGTCCCTGGTTTTACGAAGCACTTTTATGCAGTGCCTCGACTCTTCTTCATTAAGAAAATGAATTCCCTTTTTGATGTCAGGCTGATAGAATAATTGCATTTACTCGTTATATTTCGCATGAAGGTCGTTCACAAAGATGATGTATTCCTCCATACATTCAGTCGATCCCTTTCCTTTCATTGCAAGCCATACATCGTATTTTGCAGCTCCCTTAAAGTCAAACCCTCCGGGTCTTTCGCCGGTCACATCACCTTCGGTAGCCTGTTTATACAGGGCATAGAGTTTCAGTAACTCATCATTGCCGGGTTTTTGCGTCAGTTTTCCGGAGTGATGTACAGCCTGCTCAAATTTTTCTTCTATGTCCATTTAGCAAATGATTTACTGTGCCAAAGTATAATAAATATAAAAGACCTCCAAAGCATACGTATGCTCCGGAGGTCCTGATAATTTTAGCAAATTCCTTACCGCTGATCAATAGCTACATAATCGCGTTCATTTTCACCAATATAAATTTGCCTGGGTCTGCCGATTGGTTCTTTATTTTCCCGCATTTCCTTCCACTGGGCTATCCAGCCGGGCAGCCTGCCGATGGCGAACATTACGGTAAACATTTCTATAGGAATTCCCAGGGCTCTGTAAATGATGCCCGAGTAGAAATCAACATTGGGATAGAGTTTTCTTTCGATAAAATAATTATCCCGCAGTGCAACTTCCTCCAGTCCTTTGGCGATTTTCAAGACGGGGTCATCCACCCCAAGCGCTTCCAGCACTTCATCTGCAGCTACCTTGATAATTTTTGCCCGGGGATCAAAGTTTTTATATACCCGGTGGCCAAATCCCATTAATCTGAACGGATCATCCTTGTCTTTGGCTTTCGCCATCCACTTGTCCGTGTCTCCGCCGTCGGCTTTGATAGCTTCGAGCATTTCGATGACAGCCTGGTTGGCACCGCCATGCAGCGGGCCCCATAATGCATTGATTCCGGCGGATACCGAAGCATACATACTCGCATGCGACGAACCTACGATCCGGACCGTAGATGTGGAGCAGTTCTGCTCATGGTCGGCGTGAAGGATCAGCAGCTTGTCAAGCGCCCTGCTTACTACGGGCTTAACCTCGTATTCCTTACCCGGATATTTAAACATCATATGGAGCAAGTCAGCCGTATAATCATCGTATTTTCCCGGATAATTTACCGGATGGCCTTGCTGATGTTTGTAGGCCCAGGCAGCAAATGTAGTAATCTTGGCGATGATCCTGTTGATGCTCAGATTAACCTCTTCCCAGGAACGGTTTGGATCAAGCGATTCAGGATAAAAAGCCGTCAACGAACAAATCAGCGAAGACAACACACCCATCGGATGTGCGGTTGATGGAAATCCATCCAGAATCTTTTTAATGTCTTCATGCACAAGCGTATGCTCATAGATAGCTTCCTGAAAACTATTAAACTCATTCTTATCAGGAAGTTTGCCATAAATTAGCAGGTAGGCAACCTCCAGAAAGCTCGATTTCTCTGCCAACTGGTCGATCGGATACCCTCTGTACCTGAGTATTCCTTTCTCACCGTCAAGAAATGTTATTGCACTTTTAGTGGATCCGGTATTCTTAAAGCCGAAATCAAGTGTGATCAATCCGGAAACGCTACGAAAATTACCGATATCGATGGCTATTTCTTTTTCAGTTCCTTCAACAACAGGAAGTTCGTACGATTTACCGTCTACTTTTATTTCTGCTTTAATGGACATAATTCATGTAAAATTAACCTATTCAACTAATTTCTTAACACCTCCTAAGATAACGAATACGCGTTAGAAAACAGGAATAAATGTCCATTATTATCCCGGCTAATTAGCCTGTCTATAAAGTCCGCAATTCAAAAAAATGAATGACTTTTTATATTGACCCACCCCTACACCCCCGCCTGCGGCGGGGGAATTATTGGTGTTCATTTTTTTATGCTCCAATCATCATTACTTTATAGATAGACTCTAATTACCGCCTAAAATCAGCGGTAAACCATCCTTACCACTTCCGATAATTACAACTTTTGCATTAGGAGATTCTGCCAGCCTGGTAGTGGCTTCTATGCCACGCATTCTAAGAAGTTGACTGGTAAGGCTGCTGTTGATAATGGCATTAGCTGCTGCTTCTCCTTCGGCTGCAATACGTTTTCTTTCAGCCTCACTTGTTTCCTTCTGTAGTCTGAACTCATAAGCGAGTGCTTCCTGCTCCTGCCGTAGTTTATTTTCAATGGCTTGTGTTATATTGGCTGGCAGGTTTATAGATCTGATCAGCAGGGCATTCATCTGGATGTTATTTCTTTCACTACTGAATGATCTTTCGGTTTCTGTAATTATACTCGACTCCACTTCCGACCGTTTGGTTGAATAAATTTCTTCGGCAGAATACCTGCCCATCACCTGCCGCACGGCTGATCGCACTTCCGGGATCACAAGCACATTTACATAATTTACTCCAAATATTTCATGTACATATCCGATCTTGTTAGGCATGGGATTAAAACGTACCGAAACCTCCACTGAAATAGACAGGCCGTTTTTGTCAAGTACGTCCATGGATTCTTCGGTTGTTTGCTCTTTGATGTTATAGACATGCATGGTATTCCACGGGGTAAGGATATGGAAACCCTGCCCATATACGCGGTCCTTTTCCAGACCCCCGCCAAATTTTTTAAAAAGCACACCGGCTTCACCGGGCTGAATTGTAACAAATATGCTGTTTGAGAGCGCTATAACAAGTATTAGCCCTACAACTCCTACAGCAATTAACGGTAATAATTTTTTGTTATCCATGATATTTTAAGTTTGTTGGTTTGAACCAGCAAGTTAATGACAATCTGTCAACCTTTGAAAGGAATTTACCTATTTTAAAAAGAGCCGCGCCGCAGGATTATTCGCACAGCCGTTTTACTTTATCGAAGTCTTCGTAATATCCCAGGTTGCCGGCAATAGTCCAGTCGAGGCAGGCGCCTTCGCGATTACCGATCGAAAACCTGCTATTGCCGCGCCGTGAATAGTAAACGCCGTCAGATGCATTTATGGCAATGGCATAAGTGTAGTTGTCAATAGCCTCAAGATGCTGGCTCAGGGTATCAAACGCCATTCCGCGTCTATAATAGGCATCTGCATTAAATTTGTTGTGCACCAGAGATGTGGAGTAATCTTCAATCGCTTTCCTGAATTTCCCCATTCCAAAATATACATTTCCCCGGTAGAAATAATATCCGTAAAAATCCGGGGTCTCTGCAAGCAACAGATTTACGTCTTTTAGCGCCGAAGTATAATCGCCGAGCTGAAGGTAGGCCACCAGCCGGTAGTAATTGCTTGATGCAATATCGGGAAAAGATTCTGTAAGCAAGGTGAAATCAAACAGCGCCTCTTCATAGTTTCCGGCAGCCATATGTACTTTGCCCCGCAGTAGATATGCGTAGCCTGTAGAATCCTGACTGCTCTTATTGATAAACTTATCAATGCGTTCACCCGCTTCTTCGTACATGCCAAGATTCTTATACGCCATTCCCTGGTACATATACGTAATTACAATCACGGTATCGAGCCGGTTAGCGCTTTCAAAGTCATCGATGCTGTCCTCATAATCACCTTTTTTATATCTTGCAATACCACGAAAATAGTAATATTTTGCGCGTGTTGAATCCCGCTCGATTGCTTTTGACAGATAGTAGATCGCTTTGTCATTATCAACCTGGAGGTAATAATAACCTGAACGGAATAACTTGTCAGATGGAAGCTGGGCATAAAGCCTGAGCGTTCCGGTGATCAGCAAAAAGAATATAAGAATGGTTTTCAATTAAGATTATTTAAGCTGAAAAATATATAATTGCATGATCAAAACTAAATTTAGTCGCCGCTAAATTTGCAAATCTAAAGAAAGAAAATTTTTGTATGATTATGAAAGCCTGCATTTTTGATCTGGATGGAGTGATTGTCGATACGGCAAAATATCATTTTCTTGCATGGAAGAAGCTTGCAGATCAGTTGGGTGTTAACTTCACGTATGCCGACAATGAAAGGCTGAAAGGCGTAAGCCGGATGGAATCACTTGAAACTATTCTTAAATCCGGAAATATCACACTCGGCGAACAGGAAAAAGAAGAATTGGCTGCAAAAAAAAATAACTGGTTTGTTGAATATCTTGACAACATGTCGGCTAATGAAACATTGCCCGGGGTAGTGTCTTTCCTTGATGATCTCGACAACAACCGCATCTGGAAAGCCATTGGATCGGCCAGCAAAAATGCGGTTCTTGCTCTCAGAAAAATAGGACTTGAAGATCGTTTTGACCTGATTATCGATGGAACGATGGTATCCAGAGCCAAACCGGATCCGGAAGTTTTTCTAAAAGCAGCAACGGGTCTGGGGCTGGCCCCAGGACAATGTCTGGTGTTTGAAGATGCCCATGCCGGCATTCAGGCTGCGCACAACGGAAAGATGAAATGCGTGGGAGTAGGCAATCCTGATATATTGGGCGAAGCCGATGTTGTCATTGACTCTTTCAGCAATATAAACTGGAAGACTATTTTAAAATTACTAAATACCAGATAATCTTCAGGTTCATTCGATGGACATTTACTCATGAAAAATTACATCAGGCACGATGCATGGAAAATTGTTGAAGAAGGATTCATACCTGAGTATAACCGGATTTCGGAAAGTCTGTTCAGTATCGGTAACGGACGAATGGGGCAACGGGCCAACTTTGAGGAAACCTATACCGGCGATTCTCTTCAGGGAAGCTATATTGCCGGAATATACTACCCGGACAAAACGCGTGTCGGATGGTGGAAAAACGGATATCCGGAGTATTTCGCAAAAGTACTTAATGCCGCGAACTGGATTGGAATTGATATAGAAATAAACGGCAACATGCTCGATCTGGCGGTCTGGAAAGTACTCGAATTCTCACGTGAGCTTAATATGAAAGAGGGGTTTTTATACCGGCGCGCCATTGTTGAAGACCGGAATGGCAATCAGGTGCGCATTGAGTCAAAACGGATATGCAGCCTGGCTGATCCGGAGATAGGGGCAATCAGGTATGTGGTTACTCCAATGAATTTTGATGGTGACTTAACCGCAACATTGTATGTTGACGGGGATGTGATGAATGAAGATTCGAATTATGATGAAAAATTCTGGAAAGAAGTAGATCAGTTTGCCGGTAATGGAGTTGGATGGGTTGTCACTGAAACAAGGAAAACCGGTTTTTGTGTAGCCACAGGTATGCGCTATGAAGTCATGCAAAACGGAGAAAAAATGGAACTCGATGCAAAGCCCATCACAAAACCAAAATATGCGGCAAATAAAATATCATTCCGTGTAACCAGCGGAATAGCATATACCATCTACAAGTACGCCGGAGTAGTATCCTCTGAATATCATGGTACCACAAACCTGGAGAAAGTATGTGTCAGTACACTTGAACGGTCGGTTGAAAAAGGGTTCGAAGGATTATTGCACGATCACAGCGAAGTGTGGCGGAAGAAGTGGGAAGAATGCGATATTATCATTACTGGTGATGTAGCTGCCCAGCAGGGGATACGTTATAATATTTTTCAGCTTAACCAGACATATACGGGAGAAGACGAACACTTAAATATAAGCCCAAAGGGATTTACGGGTGAAAAATACGGGGGAAGCACTTACTGGGATACGGAAGCATATTGCCTTCCTTTTTTCCTGGGAACTGCAGATGAAAATGTCGCAAGGAATTTATTGATTTACCGTTATAAACACCTTGACAAAGCGATCGAAAATGCGGAAAAACTAGGATTCAAAGAAGGTGCGGCACTCTATCCGATGGTAACAATGAATGGCGAAGAGTGCCATAATGAGTGGGAAATCACTTTTGAAGAAATACATCGAAACGGTGCCATCGCCTATGCCATCTATGATTATATACGCTACACAGGTGACGCTGCCTATTTGGAAACATACGGGCTGGAAGTATTGATTGCCATTTCAAGGTTCTGGTCGCAGCGCGTCAATTGGTCAGATGAAAAGCAGCAATATGTGATACTAGGCGTTACCGGACCAAATGAATTTGAGAATAATGTAAATAATAACTGGTACACCAACACCATTGCCGTATGGACATTACGATATACCATGGAATCAATCGGCAGGGTGATGTCAGGTAATACAGCGGTATGGGAAAGCCTTTCCGACAAATTGGATTTTAAAGAAAATGAAATCGAAAGATGGAAGGACATTTGTTCAAAAATGTATTACCCTGAAGATGCTGAACAGGGCATCTTTCTGCAACAAGACGGGTTTCTGGACAAGGAGCTTACACCGGTACGGGATTTACCCCCTGAAGAAATCCCGATAAATCAGCATTGGTCGTGGGATAGGATTTTGCGTTCCTGTTTTATCAAACAAGCGGATGTACTGCAGGGTTTGTTCTTTTTCGAAGATAACTTTGATACCGCTACCATTAAGAGGAATTTTGATTTTTACGAACCACTTACGGTGCACGAGTCGTCGCTGTCACCTTGTGTGCATGCCATACAAGCATCCTTACTAGGCTATCGTCAAATGGCCTATGCTTTTTACTTGCGTACAGCCCGGCTGGATCTGGATGACTATAATAATGATACGGAAGACGGTTGCCATATAACCAGTATGGCGGGGACCTGGATGGCTTTTACCATGGGTTTTGGAGGTATGCGCGTTAAAAACGATATGCTGCACTTTAGCCCGTTTATCCCTGATCAATGGGAGAATTATGAGTTCAGCATCAGGTTCAGGGGTACGGTATTGCATATCGGCGTATCAAAACAACATATCGTTATCAGAAATACTTCGGAAAAGGATATAGAAATTATGGTATATGATAAACGCGTATTTGTTGCTTCAGGAAGCAAAACAGAGGTTAAGGCAATTCATTCTTAGCATGGCGTCTGAAATGTGGATAACTGTACAGATAATTTTAGCCCATATCCAAAATTGTAATTTTTATTTTGCAGATAATTATCCATGACAGGGTCACATGAAGTGGCCTATGAAGTTGCTAAGATAGGTCGTAGGGTGACCCTACGACCAGGAAAGATGGTGCTCCAAGAATCAGAAAATAGGGCGTGTGATTACTTTACGTGATGTTCGCGGAAATATTTTATTTTCTTCTGTTTATCAAAATTCATATAATCGTAGGTTGTAAATGGCAAATGCAACCAAAATTTCTACATAATTACCATGGAAAAGTTGACAGATGCTATACAATGGCTGGATACGCACCAGGAATCGGCATATTCGCTAATCCGCATCTTTCTGGGTACAGCATTGTTTATCCGCGGGTGGATTTTCTTTTCCGATCCGGCCGCAATCACTGAACTGGCACGCGCAGAAAAACTGTATATGTGGTTTTCGTACGTTACCATTGCCCATCTGGTGGGTGGGTTTCTGATGGCCATTGGACTACAGACACGCCTGGCTGCGTTGTTCCAGATTCCGATACTTGTAGCTGCTGTTTTTGTCGTCCACGCAGATCAGGGCCTGATGAGCGTCGGACAGTCGATGGAACTTGCCGTGCTGGTACTTATTCTTCTGGTAATTTATGCCCTGTTTGGGTACTGTATTTTGTCAGTGGACAAGTATTTTGTTAAAAAAAGACAACAATCAGTACCCGATACGGAAAGCTCCGGAGTTCCTGCCTGAGAGATTGGTCGCAGGGCGACACTACGACCAGCTTATTGAAGGAAGGAATTATCCTTCAATAGATTTGATTAACTCTTCAACATTAATTCCTTCCTCGTTGTTGGGAAGTTGATATTCTATCTCAACTCTGAGTGCTCTTAAACCGCTCATTCCCTGAAGGTTTTCAAGTTCATGATCTTCCACTTTTGACTTCATATACCCTTTGGTACACAAAAAATCCAGATATTTCCGGTACTCAATAGCATCCTGTTCATGAGAGTAAACAATAGCAATACTACCCGGACGCGTTATCCGCTCGTGTGTGCCCTTGATGTGGGCCTTATCTATTCTTTTTTTAATGATTTCGTAGCGGGCATTGTAGGCGCCTTCAACATCAAAACGTTTTTCATCCATCCTGAAATGAATGGCCAGAGAGGCATTATAGACTAAAATCAAAGAGGCAATCTCCACCGGTACTTCCAGATCTTGCTGTAGCGAGGCAAACTCATTTTCCATTTCTACCATCACCATGAGTTGCCATAGCCTTAGATTCTGAAGATGGATCGGATCAAATTGTTTTTGTTTTGAGATGGATTGTCCAATGTACATGTTGTATTCAACACCATCGGTTTTATAACGCTCAAAATAATGCGGAAACATTTTTTGAGCTTCGTCCTGCTGGCGATCGAGGTATGAAGCTAATTTCTGATTTATCAGATTTACACTGTCGTCATATTTTTTCCTTTCCTCATATATGGTATTTAGCTCAGGATCGAGCTTGCTGTTATATTTCTCAACCAGTTTGCCTAGTTCAGGATCAACTTTTTGCATGTGTGAGAATACAGGGTAAATCTCAGATCTTAAAAACCCAATAATTTTGTGTTCACTACCTGCTGACAAGCCATTCCGAATTTCAGTTTTATAGGTTTCAACCCTGTAAAGAAGTTCCTCATATGCGGGCATATTAGTGAGTTCCAGTGCAGTAGATAAAATACGCCTGACCCCGTTAATTTGTTTAATAAGATCTTTTTTGACTGCTTCATTTCGCCTGATGGTAGAATTTTTAATGTCCAGTTGACCGTAAAGTGGATATACATCTTTAAAAATGATGTCTTTGAACACCGCCTGCTCTCCATTATTTTGTTTTATCATAAATTGTTGAGCTTCCTGCTCAAACCGCCATTTAACGGAATGATGAACAGTAGTACATTCCTGCTGAATGATTGCTTCAATCTGATTTCGAGCCTCCGTTTTGTATCTTTTTGTGGCTATGGCCAACACCGGGAGAATTTGGTTCAATTTTGTTAGAGAAACAGAGTTTAGTTCATACTTATTCTTTGATGCAAGTTCCATAAATCCGAGGAGCTCGTCTTCATAGATCAGTGGAGCCATGATGTAACTTTTCCATTGCGTTTTTTTCAATAACTCTGAAATCGGGTTGGAGTTATTTTTGGAATAACGATCAACATCAGAGATGACCAAAGGTTGTCTGTTAACCATCAACTTTTTGAAAGTTTCTGAACTCATATGTTTCTTGCAATCAAGAATACAGTTTTTTTCAAGTAAAATACTCCTGACATCATTATTATAGAGGGGCGTCAATTCATTATCCTGAAAAGTGACCATGCCGGTTTCTAATGAGTTATTGTTAAATAAACTCCTCAGTCCATTTTTAATATTTTCAAAAGAATCAGCCGATTTGATGAGTAAGTTTGAGGTGATAGTAGATAATGATTGATCGATCGTTACATCCATCATGTTGATCATAAGTATGCCTCGCATAATCCAGCTGTCGGGCGGAAATTTCTTCTTCCACAACTCGATATCATCATGGTGATCAAGCAACTCTTCAAAGTCCTCTTGCGTGATGTCAACTGCTTTATCGGTCGGAATAAACTCCACCAGCTCTCCATTAATTGCCAGCCTGTATGTACGAATGATGCCTTGTTCTTTGTTATCAATCTCAAGCATCATTGGCCTGCTTATACTAATCGGGTACCCAAAGTAGCTGTTCAGGATAAAATAGCAGGATTGCAAATAGAATTCATTTTCATTGATGTCCTTTAAATAAAAAGAAAAGTCTTTTTTTGTGGCTTTAAGGATATTTTTGAAGCGGGTAGATGTATAAAACGGCTTGAAATCAAAAAGGGGAGTGAGCGCTTTTATTTCATTGGTAACCAGGGCATCAGGAAAAAGAACACGGCTCAGTTTATCAATTGGCTCACGGTATTTGTCCAATAAGGTGAAATCCTCAAAACCTTCTTTAAGTATAGGATATTGCTCCACTTCTTTAAGCAAAGATTTGGCGTAACCGGCCACCGCCGGGTCCTTATCTGTCATCATCTCTTCCAGTTTTTCAATCACTTTGAAAAAACTGATTCTAGGGATAGAAGGGAAGGGGATTTCTTTTCCGTCAAATAGCATAGGGTCGTTGTTTTTTTGGTTAACGTTATTTGATACTTATAGTTGCCCCTGTGAAAATACTTACTATTTTCTAAGGGGTTGTAACCTTGGCAATAAAGTCAGCCTGTTATTTGGTTATTATAGACGGTTTAGATCGGATAATATTTTATGATTATGATTCAATTTACGCAAAATAATCGAAAATCGGGAACAAATTTCGCATTAAGTTTGCAATTTAAAGCTCTATCCGTAAAGACATAAATCAGAAAAGCTTCAGTTCATTCAGATCACCTGGTTTATGGAATAGTTTCAGGAATTTTATTTTAACCCAGAATTGTCATTAGAAATTTACTGTGGCTTCTAATTGACAGTCATTTGCGCCATCCCGCCTTATTATTGCCATATGGCACAAATTTAGGCGGGCACATAAGCCGTCAAGGCGGTTAGCCCTGGTTAGATATCGTAAAGCATGCTTTTCAATTATGCAAGAGCAGCATCCGGCTAATGAGGGTACACAAGCCTTGCCGATACCACGCGCTGCGCCTGTAATTAAAGCAATTTTACTGTCCAGTCTTAAATTCTGGAAATTCGTTATTCAGTTGTCAGGATATCTAAAGTAAAAAAGCGATTATTCGAAGTTTATCCGCCAAAGGTATTGTAAAGTAATTTTAGGCGAATTGTATGACTTCTGAAATAATAAAGTAGCTAAATTCTTTGAACAATGTTTTTTAAATTGATTAAAAAAATGAATATTTAACCACGGAGAACACTGAGAAGGTACTGAGGAACGTAAAGAAATGAAATAGTAAAATCTCTGCAGTGCTCTTTACCGCTAGAAATGTACGCCATTGAAAATCCGTTGCAATCGAGCATTTAAAATTTATAAAGCTGAACTCATGAGTTTTCAATCTTTAAAAAATAAATCATGATAATCGTATATGTAATGACCAACGAACCGGAACAGGTTAAAGAAATAGTGGAATTGCTGATTAATGAAAAGTTAATCACGGGCGTTACGGTTATGGATACGGTAAGCAGTTATAAAAATGATAACGATGAAATAGAAACCGTATCAACTAATCTATTAATTGGCAGAACGAAAGCTATGTTGTTCAGCACTATTGAAAAATTGTTGAAATTTAAATATGGCGATAAGATGCCGGTGCTGTACGCGGTGCCTGTTGTAAATATGGATGTTGCGCACATGGAAAAACTTAAGAAAGTGATAAAGGAAGTGTAAAAAACGGATATACCTGGAAGATAAATGAAATATCACAGTTATAGCCAACTGTTATTTAGCGGTCCATCCGCCATCGATACGCATCACTTCACCGGTGATCATGGAGGCTGCGGATGATGCAAGAAACACCACCGCGCCGGCCACCTCTGCAGGCTCACCGATCCTGCCCAGTGGGATGTTTGCAATAACATTCTCCCTCGATTTTTCGTCTCTGAGGTATTCCTCTGTTCCGGGGGTAAAAATAAAGGTAGGCGCCACCGCATTCACCGCGATGTTATATTTGGCCCATTCTACCGCCAGGCATCTGGTAAGATGATTGATGGCCGCCTTGGTCATGCAGTAAACAGACTCCTCCGGCAGGGCCACAAACCCCGCCTGTGAACTTATGTTGATGATTCGTCCGGACTTCTGTTTTATCATAACCTTTCCTGCTGCCTGCGTGACAAAAAAGGTACCTTTCAGATTTACATTCAGTGTATAGTCGAAATTCTTTTCACTCACATGCTCTGCAGCGCTCTCAGGCGCTACACCCACATTATTGACCAATATATCCAGCCGGCCAAAATACCTGACCGTATCATCAATGGCCATGCTGATCTCCTCCAGACTGGAAATGTCCATCTGTAACCGGATCACACGTCTGCCCATATTTTCAATTTTTTTTGCCAGCTCCTGCCCGGTAGCCGCATCACGTAGACCCAGGGCAATATCTGCGCCGGCATTGGCAAGCGCCAGTGCACATGCCTTTCCGATACCACGGGCGGCGCCGGTAATTAATGCAATTTTACTGTCTATTCTGAAATCAGGAAATTCGTTATTCATTATGTCAGGATATCAAAAGTTGAAAAAGCGATTATTAGAAGTTTACTCTTCAAAGGTATTGCAATGATAAATCACATCATGAACCGTTTCACGGAAGTATGCTAATATTTTCGATGCATTGGCAGTATTTGAAGGAGGGAGGGGTGGTTTTTTGAAATTCTGATTGATTGATATTTTTATTAATCCACAAAATATACGTTTTTTCAATTGTATATCTTTAATGACATAATCGTATATATGTGCACGAGCCTAATCCAATAATGCTGGTTTTGACGTTTTTTTGCATGTTTAGATTAGAGAATAAAAAATTACTCATTGCAGTATTCGTATTAAGTAATTTTTTGTTAATATACTATAAATCAATAAGTTTAATCATAGTCTGAAGAGTGACAAACTGTAATATTGCAGTCCACTTTGTAGTTATACGCAAAAGTTAGGCAAGTAGGAAAAAGAATGAGGAATGAAGAAAAACCAATCGTTGTTTTCGGCGGCACCGGATATCTTGGAAGAAAGATTATTAAGAAACTTTTAGATAACAATGAAAAAGTTAGAATTTTGAGCCGTAATTCACGGAAAGCAAAAATCATCCTGGGTGAAGATGTTGAAATAATAGAGAGTGATGTTACTTGTAGGGATGCTATTATTCAGTCTCTGGAAGGTGTTAAAGCAATATTGATTTACTTATCTGCCCTGAATAGTAAGTTGATAAGAAGAATGAAACAGATCGAACGAGATGCTGTTTTGATGATTATGGAGGAAGCTCATAAAGCAAATATTGATAGGTTGATATACCTGTCAGGATATGAGATCAGGGAAGATGTTTTAAGAAAACTAAATATAATCAAATTCGGAGAAATTAAATTGGAGATTGAAAAGAAGATAAGAGAGTCCAACTTTAACTGGACGATTTTAGGTGTTGCTCCTTCTTTTGAACTCTTTTTCGCATTTTTGAGAAATAATAAGATGGCTGTACCTGGAGGTGGAATAAAACCTATTCCTGCGATTTCACCGGAAGACGTTGGAGAGATTGCAGCACAAACAATTCTCAGAAATGATGTGGGTGGAAAACGGTTTAGACTGACAGGACCTGAAGCTATTTCTTTCCCGGAAGCTGCAGAGAGAATTTCAGCTATTACGAAAAAACAAATAAAACATATAAAAATTCCCCTGGTTGCTGTGAAGGTTGTATCAATAATAACATTGCCATTCAATCCATTGATAAGGTTTATTTACTATGCTCTAAAAGCATTAAATAATTTTCCTTCTGACTTGGCGAAGAGTGTACCAGAAGATCATCAAATTCTTCTGAAGACATTTACTTATAGTCCAATAACATTCGATATGGAAATAAAGAATCGGTTTATGGAAAGATGATACAGATAGCGAAAACAGCGTATAACAAATCGCTGAAGCAGACGGCTGATCGCCGCTGCTTAGCTCAGCCGTTATGTAGTAAAAATCTATTAGTTTCACTTTTTATATAAGAGATATGCTTCATCAGATTATCATCAGCAAGCTTGAAGATAACATGAATGCTTTTAAAGTCCTGTTAGGAAATATATCTGTCGAACAAGCCAGATGGAAGCCATCACCAAAAAAATGGTCAATATTGGAAGTTGTAAATCATCTTCATGACGAAGAAGTAGATGATTTTCGGCAAAGACTTGAATTTGCTTTGCTAAATCCGGAAAGACCCTGGAAACAGGTAACACCCGAGAAGTGGGCTGGTGAGAAAGACTATAATCAAAGAGATTTGAATGCTACATTAAATAATTTTCTAACAGAAAGAGAAAAATCCGTTCAATGGTTAAAAGGATTGACTACTCCGGATTGGAAGGCAATGGATAATTATCCATATGGAAAAACTATGCCGGCTGAACAGATACTAGCTAATTGGCTGGCACATGATTACTTACATATTCGCCAGATAAATTCACTGAATTGGAGTTATCTATCTAAAATTGCACCTTCTACAGACTTGAGATACGCTGGTAATTGGTAAGCACGAGGGTACTGCAAAACCACATTAAAATAATCCGTTCTGACATGTACTCTCAAGGCAGTTCATTACTCAACAGTAATTTTTCTACTTTTACATTTATGAAAACTGTAAAAGTAATTATTATAGGCTTGCTCTTATGGGGTTGCAAATCGATCGATAACAAGTGTATCGATGAAAGTAAAATAAACCCGGAAGCTATTTGTACCATGGATTATACGCCAGTATGCGGCTGTAATAATAAAACCTACAGCAATGCATGTAAAGCTGAAAATGCAGGAGTGCTGAAATGGACTGATGGCGAATGCCCGGAGTAGAGATTAGTATATAATGCAGCAGATTAATACGACACGCAACAAAGCCATAGAACTCGGTATCGATTACATGCCAAAACCTGGCCTGGTCTTATTGTTCTGGTGGCTGGATTCCGGATCATAATAAGGTTAAAAATATTCACTTGAATCTGGATGGAAAAGGCTACCCTTAGCAATGTTATAACCCCTTTTTTTGTCCGAAAGCCTGCCCGGCTGAGCCGTTCGGACGGACCCGCCTGAACGGCCGGGCAGGTAACCAACTTCGCATATTACACATGATATGGTGGTTGAGAACTTCCACGCCAGATTTGGGTCAACCTGTAATCTGTAATATAACATCATACCTGGCAAAATGAATAGAAAATGGCATTTATTTAAATATATATAGATATTTAGGGTCTGCTGATTTTTAGTTAACCAACTGATATTCAAGAAATAAAATAGGGTTTTTATTTGGAGAGTGCAGATATATTCGTATATTTATGCTATAACTATGCATTATGATACAATATACTCCCACTTCCCAACTCCTAATTCAAGAATTTAAGACCCCATTTCAACTTGAGCTTGATGCCAACAACCGATGGGTAAAACTTAGCCAGATCATTCCCTGGGATGATTTGGCAGGTATTTATTACAGCGGATTAGAAAGCAATACAGGCAGAGCCGCCCTGGGGGCGCGTATAGCTATTGGCGCGATGATCATAAAACACAGGCTAAACCTATCAGATCGTGAGACGGTGGCAACCATCCAGGAAAACCCATATATGCAGTATTTTCTGGGACTGGACACCTTTAACCCCGAACCCTTGTTTGACCCCAGCCTATTCGTAAACCTACGTAAACGAATGGGGGCAGATGTTTTTGACAGGTTTAACCAAACCATCATTAAAAAGGCGGCCCAAAGGGATATCCCCACCAAGCCAATAACCCCAAAGAATAAATTGGAAGAAACGGACCAACCTACTAACCGGGGAAAATTGCAATTGGATGCCACCGTTGCTGATATCTATATCAAATACCCTACTGATCTGGATTTACTCAATTCCAGCCGGGAAAAAACAGAACAGTTTATAGATAAGCTGTACGATAAATTGGGCAAGGTGGGAACAAAACCCCGCACCTATCGCAAGGTAGCGAGAAAGAATTACCTTAACGTGGCCAAAAAGAAGAATAAAAGAAGAAAGGAACTGCGAAGGGCTATCCGCCTTCAACTCAATTATGTAAAACGGAATGTAGGATACTTGGACAAAATGCTGGACAGTTTTGTCGTGCCTGCCAACAGGCAGGAAGACAGGGCTTTTCCATTGTCAAGGAAAGAACAACGCTACCTGTGGGTGATCAGAGAGGTTCACAGGCAACAACAGGAAATGTTCGATGAAAAAAAACATCAATGTGCTGATCGTATCGTGAGCATACACCAGCCCTATGTGCGACCTATTGTACGGGGCAAGGCGAAGGGTAAAGTGGAATTTGGCCCTAAATTGGGGATGAGCCTGGACAACGGTTACACGCGTATCAACACGTTTAGTTGGGATGCCTACAACGAAGGAGGCGACCTGATTGCCCATGTCCAGGAATACAAGAAACTACATGGCCATTATCCCGAAGCTGTAATTGTAGATAGAATCTATGCCACGCTTGAAAATCGCAAGTGGCTCAAAGACAAGGAGATACGGATCACAGCCAAGCCTTTGGGAAGGCCAGGGCCGGAAACTGGCGAGCAAGCCAGGCTCAGGAGACAAGAGCAACGGGAAAGGAACCAGATAGAGGGCAAGTTTGGACAAGCCAAGAATGGGTATGCGAATGCATGCCTATGGCATAGGCTCAACCAGGTACGCACCAGGCTGAAAGCTACAGCCGAGAGTTGGATCGGATGTATCATATTTATTACCAACCTGATAAAATGGCAGAAGGATTATTTTATTGTCCTTATTTTTTTCAACCTAAAACAACCCACGTTCCTGATAGGTATTATCAGAATCGGAGGTCAATAATACTTTTGCCTTGGTTATCCTTGCTAAAGTTATCCCCGAGAAAATCAGCAAACCCTAATTACTCATAATGAGTCCACATTCTTATCACTTTGACAACTTTTTCGTTTTCCAAAACCTGATATACAAGGCGATGCTGAATGTTTATTCTTCGTGAATAAGCTCCTGACAGATCTCCTCAAAACTTTTCTAACGTCCTAATCCATTCCTGGGCGAAATTACCCTCCGACGGCGGGCAAGCCGGAGAAATTACTTGAGCTGACATGCCCGATAATACCTTTTCTGCATTTTGTATCGGAATATACGTTGTAAGTGGTTGGAGGAATTTACTATTTAAGACTATTGCAACATCTTGATTCCTGCCGGATGAAGTGGCTTTATTACCTTACAGCTATCTAAGTCCAGATCACTGGAGGGTATGTAGCCTCCTTTAATCTTTAAGGAAGCTATCCGGGCGGCATATTCGCATGATGTGGAAATCTCTTCCCCGTGATATAAATGTTTGATCAGATAGGCAGCAAAGAAAACGTCTCCCGCACCGGTAAAACCAGTAAAATTATTTACCGGCATAGCCCTGAATGAGATGGGGTTTGCCTTTGGACGCAAAATTTGCCCTCCTTTGGATCCTTCGGTGATCACCAGTTCCTGAATGTTATATTTGTTGATTAATTGCAAGGGCGTGATTCTGAAGTGTTTAATTATAACTTCCAACTCATTTTTTTCGGCTTTTATGATGTCAGAACACCACAGTGCTTCATCCAGGTGTTCTGAAACTAAAGGCCATACCACCTGGTTATTGATTTCCCTGACATACCCCTGAACATCGAGAGTTACCAAAGGCTTGCTTTCCTTATTGGTTTTTTCAAGGTAATTTTTCAGGTATGCTATGGCTTCCGGATGAATGTCCCAGGGATGTAATGGGCCGAGATGGATATGATTTGCCATGGGAAGAGCCTTTTTAACCAATCCTTCTTCGATCGGAACCGCCTGGGTAGGAACTATCTGTTTTCCTTTGTTACTTTTAATGTAATTGATGAAACGGGTGGTTTCAGTACTAAACTCATAATAAACTTTTATTCCCTTATTAGCCAGATTTTTCAAAATATACTTTTCTTCCTTAGCGACATTTGTTACAATAAGGGTAGGAATATCGTGCTTCCGGAATGTCAAGCCCGCATAAGTTACTACCCCCCCCAGGATTTCAATGGTTTTATCGTCCATGATTATTTGATCCATGGTTATGGAACCTATCACTGTCACAGAATTGGGTGGAAGCATATGGCTTTTGGTTTTATTTCAATTACAACTATAATATAAGAACTCTTAAAATATCTGTAATATACTGATTATCAACAATAGATCTTGGAGGTCTGAATATTAGAGCTAAAAGTTTTAATTTTTGTTAAAAAAGTGATAAAACAAAAGAGCAAATTGAATTGGATAAGTCAGGGCAATTTAGTTTAACTATTTAGCCTGAATAATTCATGAATAATCTATTACGCATTCCAATTACCTACCATTCAAGCACTTGCTCGAATTTTGGTACTCAACGTAGCTCGCTACGCCTCCGTTCCAAAATTCTGTGCGAGCACTT
>JADFHN010000072.1 GCA_022567155.1 Bacteroidota bacterium | reverse complement strand
GAGCATACTTCATCTTCCCCAGAGCATACTTCAACTTCACCAGAGCTTACTTCATCTTCCCCAGAGCATACTTCATCTTCCCCAGAGCATACTTTAATTTATTTAACTACTTCTTAATTTTATAAATTATATACTAATTATTAAATTATTTATTATATTTACAATATTAATTAACCTAATAATATAATATTATGGCAACAAATACATTAGCAGACAAACTGGAATCCTATCGCTTGCTTATCTTCAACAGCCGCGATGCACGGGTTGCTCCTTTACTGGATGCAATAGGCGTAAACAGCAGCTATATAGAGCAAGGAGTAGCGCTCTACAACGAAACCATGCAACTGGTAGATCAGCAGAAGAAAGAATACCAGGAGCAAAGCCTCGCCTACGATACGTTTTATGTAGAAAAAGATGAAGCTGAAGCCAACCATCTTCGTACATTGAAATTAGTAAAAGTACTTGCAAGAAACGATGAAGACCTGCAAGACCGGTTGAAGTTATATGCCGGAAAAGTCTATGCCATCGAAGCATGGATAGATAGCTCTGTTGATTTCTATAACAGCCTGCTAAACGAAACAGATTTCCTGGCCATACTGGCAAAATTTAAACTAACGGCTGAGCGGCTAACGGCTGAATTGAAAGCCTTTAAAGACCTGAAACAACTGCGCAACGAAGCCATGATGGAGAAAGGTCAGGCACAGGAAGCTACACGTCTCAGAAACGAAAAGTTAGATGCATTGGCCGACTATTGTACCGAACTAAAAGTTATTGCCGAAATTGCTCTTGAGAGACAACCTCAATTATTAGAAACACTCGGTATTCTGGTTCGTTCATAACAATAAAATCATTAAGTTTCAATAAGATACGAGCCGTAAACAACCTGGAATCCCTTTTCAGGCGTCCAGTAGGATAGATGTGGTAACCGTTTATCATTTCCAAGTATCTGTGCACAACCTACTTCACCGCTTTTACTAAGAGCTACAAATTTGTCGTTAAAATTTACATTTGCCTCACCGCCGTTTATATCTATAATCTTCTTACACGCTGCTTCACATGCTTCCTGGGGCGACATGCCTGCCCTCATATTTGCAACTACATAAAAGCTGCCGCACATCCGGATCACTTCCTCTCCCCTGCCCGTGGCGCCTGCAGCACCCACTTCGTTGTCCACATAAAGGCCCGCACCGATTATCGGCGAATCGCCAATGCGGCCTTTTATTTTTCCAAACAAGCCGCTTGTAGTCGTGCAGCCAGCCAGATCGCCATTTGAATCAAAGCCCATAATATTAATAGTACCTGTAGGGCGTTTTTCCAGTCCGTAATCGCCATCTTCCGGAGGAAACCAGTCGTCCTTGTCGCTAAGATTTTCTTTCCATCGCAGCCAGACTTTCCTGGCCCTGTCAGTAAGCAGATTTTCTTCCTTAAATCCATGTGCCCGCGCAAACCGGAGGGCCCCCTCACCCACCAGATGTATGTGATCGGTGCGTTCCATTACCAGCCTGGCCACCGATGACGGCGTTTTTATCCGTTCAATGGCTGCCACAGACCCGCAATTATGCGTTTTTCCATCCATAAATGAGGCGTCAAGCGTCACTACGCCATCTTCATCAGGCAATCCACCATACCCGACTGACATATCCTCAGGATCAAGTTCTGTAACATTGGCTGCTTTTTCAATGGCATCAAGCAGAGCCCCTCCATTTTCGAAAATTTCCTGTGCCGGAGCCAGCACTTTTTTGCCCCAGTTTGCTCCTCTGCTGCACATAACTAAAGGACCTCCGGCTTTTGGTGTGCTAAATAAGGATTCAGCCCCGGCTAATGAAGATGATAAAAACGGGAGTGCCACACCCACTCCGATTGATTTGCGAATAAAATTTCTTCTGTCTGACATGTTGATCTGAATTTTGTTCTGGTTTTTTGGTTTATTAATTTTGGTTCTACTTTTATTCTAGAGGGAATGATTAAATACGTAATTGATTAAATGCGTAAATGTTATTGATTGTTCATATAAGATGAATTTTTTCCCGGATAGCTATCGGGATTTGACATAATTTTTGTTATTCCTTTTGATTCTTTTGCGAACCTCAATAATTCTTCTCTGTCATTAGATAATTTAGCTTCATCTATTATCTCTAACCAATATTCTGATTCATCAGCTTCATTTGCAACAATACAAATTTTACTAAAATTCAGATTTGGACCTTGCTTAGCATACTGCACCATAATTAGCTCCAGTTGAAGTTGCAGATTTTACAAGGTGATATGTGACAACAGATGATGTTTTGCATGTTTTCAATGAGTTGCAAAATATAATAATATCACAGCAAATTTCCTGGTTCTTTTTTTTAATTTTTCAATAAATATTTCTTTCTCTGTCATCCTGCTCTACAAAAAATTATTTTAGCATTTTAGCATTTTAGCATTCGATTATAAATCCATTCCTCATTAAAATCGTGGTAATGCATTAATTATTAACAACCGGCAATATAGGAATTTTGAATTCACTTGCCCAAACAACGATAATCCATAGTACATAATTAATCATTTCTTTTATCATCTATTTTAAGTCACCTACCGGGATAACTTTAATATGTGTAAGTGCATCTTTATAATCCCTGTGCTATATATTTGCCTTTGTTTAAACAGCTAAATAAAATAGCAAAATGAGGGTTGCCGTTTACCGGAAAGAACATTTCAATGCTGCACACAGGCTCTATAATCCGGAGTGGTCTGATGAGAAAAACGATCTTGTGTTTGGCAAGTGCAATAATCCCGGTTTTCATGGTCACAACTATGAAATTGTAGTTAAACTCACAGGTGAGCCGGACAAGGATACGGGATACGTTTTTGATATGAAAAAACTAAGCGAATTAATTCGCGAAAATGTAACCCGTAAGTTTGACCATAAAAATCTCAACCTTGATATTGAGGAATTTAAAAACCTGAATCCAACTGCAGAAAATATTGCGGTTGTCATCTATGACCTGTTGCGTGATAAGATAGATAACGGACTTGATTTAAAAATTTACTTATATGAAACCGAAAGAAATTTCGTTGAATACCCCGCATGATGAGCCGGTGAAATCGACGGAAAAAAACAAAGTATTAACTATCAAACAATATAATAAAGAAACCGGAGATGCCCATGCAGGTACCTCTGTCGAAGCCCCGATACGAAAAGATGCCTTTGAATTATCTGATGAAGAAAAAATTATTCAGATCGAAAGCCATTTCCGGTCTATCATGGAGGTGTTAGGTCTCGACTTGACTGACGACAGCCTTGCCGGCACGCCGCAACGTGTTGCTACCATGTTTGTCAAAGAAATTTTCAGCGGGTTAAATCCTGCAAACAAACCCTATCCGGTTTTATTCGATAACAAGTACAATTACAATGAAATGGTTGTTGAAAAGAGCATCACTTTCTTTTCAAACTGCGAACATCATTTTGTACCCATCTATGGTAAAGTACATGTAGCTTACTTCTCCACAGGAAAAGTCATCGGATTGTCTAAAATCAATCGGATAGTGCAGTATTATGCCAAACGCCCGCAGGTTCAGGAGCGGTTAACCATGCAAATCGGCAAAGAGATGCAAACCGTGCTGAAAACTCCGGATGTTGGCATTATCATAGATGCCACGCATCTATGTGTTTCTTCCAGAGGAGTAGGTGACACCAACAGTCAGACAGGAACAGCTTATTTTAGCGGAAAATTCAAAGATGAAATAATTAAAACCGAGTTTTTGAATTATATCAATGCAAATACGTAGTAATAACTTCATTAAGTAATATATAAATGGAAATGAAACTGGAAAAAGCGATCAGGCAAAAGGGATTTCAAAATGAGTATCAAAAAGCCATCATCAACATTATTTATACACATAATTATTTGATTGGAAAAATGAATCCTGTTTTCAAGCAATACGGGATCACTCGACAGCAATACAATGTATTGCGGATTTTACGTGGACAACATCCCGATCCGGCTACCATTAATCTTATAAAAGAACGTATGCTCGACAAAATGTCGGATGCCTCCAGAATTGCGGAGCGGTTAAAAAAGAAAAAGCTTATTGAAAAATCGCGTAATTTAATTGACAAAAGGGCTGCCGATATCATCATTTCAAAAAAAGGACTGGCGTTGCTCAAAACCATGGATCCGGAGTCTAAAAAATTTAACAAGCTAATTACACTGTCAGACGGAGAAGTAGCAAACCTGAATAAAATACTCGATAATCTGAGAGACTGAGCGTATGCTGACCTTCAGTTGATTAACCATTCTGTTAGCACGTCTGTCAGATGCAATCTGATTGACAACTACATATTTTTAATTAATCCAAAATCGGTTTCTATTTCATTTTTAATTCCTGCGTGTTCTTCTATCTTTGCACCGTTTTTCTGAAGAGTAGTTTTATTTTAAAATAAACTTATGAATATTTTATTTGTCATTCCTGCGTTGGGTATTGTGGGGTTGTTGTTTATGACTTGGAAAGCCATATGGGTTTCCAAACAGGATGCCGGCAATAAAAAAATGATCGAAATTGCGGGTTATATCTCGCGTGGAGCAATGGCATTTTTACATGCTGAGTGGAAGATGCTTGCATATTTTACTGTTATTGCCATGCTTCTGCTGGCCTACTCTGGAACCACAGTAGAAACCTCCCATCCGGTTATTGCACTTTCGTTTCTTGCAGGCGCTGTATTATCCGCATTAGCCGGTTATATTGGAATGACCACAGCCACCAAAGCCAATGTGCGAACAACCCAGGCGGCACGTACCAGCCTTGCTAAAGCGCTGCGGGTATCTTTCAATGGAGGCACCGTGATGGGGCTTGGTGTTGCAGGACTTGCCGTTCTTGGCTTGGGAACCCTTTTTATTATTTTTTACCATGTATTTGTAGTCAGTGTCGGCGGTTCGGCAAACGGAATTGAAATGAAAACTTCGCTCGAAGTGCTGGCTGGATTTTCACTGGGTGCAGAGAGTATTGCCTTATTTGCCCGCGTGGGAGGTGGCATTTATACCAAAGCAGCAGATGTGGGCGCTGACCTGGTAGGCAAAATAGAAGCCGGAATACCTGAAGACGATCCAAGGAATCCGGCGACGATTGCGGACAATGTAGGTGACAACGTAGGTGATGTGGCCGGTATGGGCGCCGATCTTTTTGGTTCTTACGTGGCTACCATGCTGGCTACTATGATTCTGGGTCGTGAAATTGTGTCTGACGATGCTTTCGGAGGACTGGCTCCTATTATGCTTCCCATGCTCCTTGCCGGAATCGGTATCGTGTTTTCAATCGTGGGCACTACCTTTGTCAAGATAAAAAGTGATGATGGCAATGTGCAACGGGCTATGAATATTGGAAACTGGTCAGTAATTATATTTACTGCAATTGCTTCATACTTTCTGGTGATAAATCTGCTTCCCGAAAATTTGAGCATCAGAGGATATGAATTCAAAAATATTGATGTATTCTGGGCCATTGCCGTCGGGCTTGGTGTAGGTGGATTGATGAGCATTATCGCAGAATACTATACCTCCATGAGTAAAAGGCCGGTCAGGAATATTATACGCGGTTCGGTTACCGGACACGCCACCAATATCATTGCCGGTTTAGCAATGGGTATGGAATCGACCGTTTTCCCAATAATTGTGTTAGCAAGCGGTATTACACTTACGTATATGTTTGCCGGGCTTTACGGAGTAGCTATTGGCGCCGCGGGCATGATGGCAACCACAGCCATGCAACTTGCTATTGATGCATTTGGCCCGATCGCAGATAATGCAGGTGGTATAGCCGAAATGAGCGGGCTACCCAAAGAGGTACGACAAAAAACCGACATACTGGATACCGTAGGAAATACCACTGCTGCTACAGGAAAAGGGTTTGCAATTGCTTCAGCCGCATTAACGTCACTCGCGTTGTTTGCTGCCTTTGTAGGCATTTCAGGAATCGAAACGATCGACCTCTACAAAGCACCTGTGCTGGCAGGGCTGTTTCTGGGAGGTATGATACCTTATATATTCAGTTCTCTGGTTATTGCCGCCGTTGGCCGCGCTGCCATGCAAATGGTGCAGGAAGTCCGTCGTCAGTTCAGGGAAATTCCCGGCATCATGGAAGGAACCGCTACCCCGGATTATGAAAAATGTGTGGAGATTTCCACAAATGCTTCTATCAGGGAGATGATTGCACCAGGAGCTATTGCATTGACTGTACCACTGATTGTCGGATTTGGAGCCATGGACATGTTCGAAGGTGTGTCCTCAGCAGAGATACTTGGAGGTGTGCTGGCAGGGGTCACTGTTTCGGGCGTTCTTTTGGGATTGTTTCAGTCCAATGCAGGAGGTGCCTGGGATAATGCCAAAAAGTCAATTGAAAAAGGTGTGGAAATTGACGGAGAAACCTATTATAAAGGTTCTGAAGCACACAAAGCCTCTATCACTGGCGATACCGTAGGCGATCCGCTTAAGGATACCTCAGGTCCCTCTATGAATATTCTTATAAAACTCATGTCAATCGTTGCGCTGGTTATAGCTCCGCACATAGCAGTTGATAACGGCCACCAGGCTGGCAACGTGGACAAAACTGAGGGTATTGAAGTTGTTAAAGATATCGTGCACGAAGATTTTTCTGCACCGGACAAATGAACCCGCATTGTTCAGGAATCCGGCTATGTACCCACTCGGCCAGTAGTCATGGGAGTAAACATGTATTAAAAGAATAGATAAGGATGGAAAGTGATTTTCCCTGTTATCATATAGCTATTTCAATCATTCCCATAAATCCTGTCTGCCTTTAGATATTTTCGTTTTACGCTGAATGATGCTTATGGCTTTATAATGCAACGCTATCTCAAGGACCCGGTCAATAAAAAATTTAAATACCTTAACATCAATTAGCCAACCTTCCGTTTCGTAAAGCGATTTTACTTTATTTTTACGTAACAGGGTAAAAAATATTAGATAGATCACTGATAATTGATAACGGACATATATAGAGCAATTATTTATTTGCATGGCTATGGCTGGGGTTACTACGTTGTCTTCCTTTGCGCAATCCGGTATTTTCGGCAAATGGAAAACAATCGATGACGAAACCGGAAAACCTAAGTCTTTTGTAGTGATCTATCAGAATGAAGAAAAAGAATATGGGAAAATAATTAGTCTTTTCCCGGAGCCGGGCGAAGACCCCAATCCGGTTTGTGAAGAATGTGATGACTACCGGAAAAATAAGGAGATTATTGGAATGGAGATTGTAACCGGGATGCACAAAAATGGTGATGAATGGGTAGATGGTGAAATACTTGATCCCGAAAACGGGAAGGTGTACAGGTGTAAATTATGGGTAGAAAACGGGAAACTGAAAGTCATGGGTTATATTGCATTTTTTTACAGGATACAAACCTGGTTAAAGATTGGATAACTTGGTATAATGCAATTTTTTAAATTCATTTTACTTGATTTTCAGATGGTTATATTAGACTTTAACAACTTTTTAATCTTTATGGTTACCTATTAATTTTAAAATGTATATAGAATTGAGCTGTAATGAATGAGAAAGAGATTTTCGATCGTATTTGCAGCGGTGATGAAGAAGCTTTGGATGTAATTTACAAGAAGTACTACAGGATGATGACTAAATTGGTCATTTCCAATAATGGTACGGAACAGGAAGCCAAAGACATTTATCAGGACGCTTTGATCGTATTCTGGCAGAAAGCTGTGAGCGGAAATCTTGTGATGACTTCAAAGATGAGCACATACATTTACAGTATCTGCCTGAATCTCTGGAGAAAGGAGCTCGATAGAAAAGGAAGACATACACGAGAATACAAGGATTCTCCTGAATTTCAGGACCACGAAAGTGCAGAAAGGATCAAAATTATTAATAATTGTGTTAATAAGCTGGGAGATACCTGCAGGAAAGTGTTGACTTACTTTTACTTCGATGGAATGTCGATGGCAGAAATAGCAGAAAAATTAGGATTTGCCAACACGAATACGGCAAAAACAAAAAAATATAAATGCAAGAAAAAACTTGACGAAATTGTAAAATCAATGTATTCGGAAAGCGACTTTCTAGATTAAGTATGAGCGAACTAATGAAATATTATGATATAGTTGGAGCTTACCTGGACAATGAGCTTGAGGGAGAGGCATTACGTGATTTTAAAACAGAATTGGCCACCAACCCTGCACTGAATAAGGAGTTGGAATTTCAACAGCAGCTTATTGAAGGAATAAAAGAAAACAGAATGCTTGATCTCAAAACAAGACTTGACAATATACCGGTAAGCGGCGGTGCAGGCGCAATGACCTTTGGCAAAATTGTGTCTGGCGTAGTCATCCTTGCGGGAGTCGGATACGGTGTATTTAAAATTATAGGGATAGATGAATCTTCAACTCAGCAACCTGATATTATTTCGGAAGTGGTTGAGAACAGGCCCGATGCAATTCAGCCTGCTACGGAAGACGAACCGAATCAAAACCTGTCTGAGGAAGAAGCAGGGCGTGTACAGAAAGAAACAGTGATTACACGTAAACAGGATACTGTGGAAGATAATGCCATGGAAAAACTGAATAGCGGGGATATAATAACTCCGGATGTACCTGAACCCATCGACGAATTTGAAACGGATAAAATAAGCGAAGATGATATTGTGGTGCCTTCGAAAAACCTGGGTACAATGGAATACCCTGATGAGTCCAATCTGGAGATATCGATCATCAGCAACAGGCGTAAGTATAAATTCCATTATCAGGTAAAAACGGGTCAGCTCATTCTTTATGGCAACTTTGATGAAGAGCCCTATCAACTCCTGGAGATCAATGCAGGTAATGATAAACATTTGTATCTCTACTTTAAAGGAAAGTATTATGAAATTGACAAGAAAACGGAGGAAGTTGCCCCACTTAGGGAAATAACCAACCGCATATTGATTTCTGCACTTAATAATCTGAAGGATAAAAGTCCCTGATTTAAATACGTAAGTCTTTCGATTTGAAAATGCACTTTAAAGCCTTTGGAAACCCGAAGGCTTTTTTTATAAAACAGAGAGCTGTTCTTCAGGCAGGCTTTTTGTAAACAAAGTAAAACCTGTCTGTACATCACAGTAAAACCATACATAGACACAATACTTTGACACTTAATTTACTAAATTTGCGCCTTCTGATATGGAAAAGGAAACGAAAAAAAGGCCACGGAAAAAGCTCGGATCATATCCTTCGGTAAGTGTGGTTCTGAGTATTTCACTGGCCCTGTTTGTTCTGGGAATATTCGGTCTTTTACTCATTTATACAGATAAACTTACCCGCATCATCAAACAAAACATCGAAATCCAGGTTTATCTGCAAAAGAGCATTACCGATGCTCAAAAAACCAAAATTCAGAAAACGTTAGGATCGAATGAATACATCCTGCTTGAACAGGGTGAACCCTGGATTGTTTTTGTTTCCAAAGAACAGGCCGCGGAAGAATTTATAAAAGCTACTGGCGAAGATTTCAGCAATTTTCTCGGGGATAATCCCCTCCGTGATTTATTCCGGATAAAAATACGGCCCGGATATCAGCAATTGGACAGCATGAAGACCATTACCGCTTCTATTGGATCTATGGGTGGCGTGTATGAAGTGGTTTATGTTGAAAGCCTGGTAGACTCAATTAACCGGAATATCGCTAAGATCAGTATTGTACTTATCGCTTTTTCAATAATACTGATTTTAATCGTTATCCTGCTGATTAACAATACCATCAAACTGGCATTGTTTTCTCAAAGGTTTCTGATACGAAGTATGCAATTGGTTGGCGCTACAGGCACATTTATAAAAAAACCTTTTATTGCGAGAGCCATGTTTTACGGTTTAATTGCCGGCTGCATTACTGTTTCCACACTATACGCACTTACACGTTATGCATATAAAAAGATTGAAGACCTACATATCTTAGAAGATAAAGAACTACTTTTTATACTTTTTGCAATAATTTTGATTGCAGGTATGCTGCTTGCGGTGATCAGTACATACCGTGCCATTTCCAAATATTTAAAAATGTCATTAGACGACCTTTACTGAAAACATGAACAAACCAAAAAAAAAAATTAACCTGGCCTTTTCAGGGAAAAACTATAAGCTGATGCTCTTCGGATTAGCCATTTTAATAACCGGCTTTTTTATAATGACCCTGGACAAAGAGGACTATGGTTTTGGTTTCCTGGGAATAACACTGGGCCCGATCATCGTTATGGTAGGTTTTGGAATACAATTTTGGGCCATTCTTCACGCGCAAAAACAGAATAAGGATTAATGACAGTTGTTGAGGCACTGATCCTTGGACTTGTGCAGGGACTTACCGAATTCCTCCCAATCAGCAGCAGCGGTCATCTGGAACTTGGCAGTTTCTTTTTAGGTGTAAAAACAAAAGATAACCTCCTTTTCGCCATTATTGTTCATGGGGCAACGGCATTAAGTACAACGGTAGTTTTCAGAAAAGAGATTATGGCACTATTGACGGGTCTTTTCCAATTCCGGTGGAATGAAGAGACGAAATATGTCGCCCGGTTATTACTCTCAATGGTGCCGGTGGGGATCGCAGGACTGCTTTTTGAGGATCAGATCGAAGTGTTTTTTGGAGGTAACGTGGTGTTTGTAGCTTTTATGCTGTTGATCACCGGCATATTACTTACGGCAACACATTTTGTAAAAGATACAGAAGGTTCCGTTACATTTCCAAAAGCATTTATGATCGGCATTGTACAGGCCATTGCCATTTTACCCGGCATTTCCAGATCAGGTGCAACAATATCGGCATCCTTACTGCTTGGAGTTGAGAAATCGAAAGCAACCCGCTTCTCATTTCTGATGGTATTGACGCCCATTGCCGGGGCCATGTTGTTAAAAACGATGGAACTTTTAAAAAACCCAGGCCTTGCATCGGGTATTGGCACGGGCACCCTGTTGGCAGGGTTTATTGCTGCATTTCTGGCCGGACTGCTGGCCTGTAACTGGATGATCCGGATCGTCAGAAAAGGGAATCTTTTTTACTTTGCAATTTACTGTTTTGTTGTAGCAGCCCTGGTATTAATTGCTTACTGGTAATGAATACACTCACCCACAATCCGGACGAAGGCAGAGTCCTGCTGATTGACAAACCCCTGAACTGGACATCATTCGATGTCATAAAAAAAATACGCAATATTATTAAGGTAAAAAAAGTGGGGCATGCAGGAACACTTGACCCACTTGCTACCGGACTGCTGATTGTTTGTACGAGCAAAAAAACCAAACAGATTGAACATTTCATGGAACTAGAAAAAGAATACACCGGCACAATGGTGCTTGGTAAAACCACACCCTCTGTTGACCTTGAAACTGAATTTAATAGTGAGCAGGACTGGCATCATATAACAGAACAGCAATGCAGGGATGCAACATGCGATTTCTTAGGTGAAATCGAACAAAGACCTCCTGTATATTCCGCCATAAAGGTAGAAGGAATAAGAGCGTATGAAAAAGCAAGGCAGGGCAAGAAGATAACGATGAAAAACCGCCTTGTGAAAGTGGCCGAATTTGAGCTCACTTCCGTGTTGCTGCCAGAGATTGTATTCAGAATTGTATGTTCGAAAGGAACTTATATACGTAGCCTCATCAGGGATTTTGGTGAAAAACTTGGAGCAGGAGCATATCTTGCCAATCTTCGCAGAACCAAAATTGGAGATTATAACGTTAAAGATGCATTAACAATCGACCAGGTTCAAAACAATGATGATTTATCACGGACTTGAAGATTTTGCTCCCCTCCGCAATGCAATTGTAACCATCGGTACATTTGATGGTGTGCATCTGGGACATCAAAAAATATTAAAGCGTTTATCATCTGTGGCGCAACGCATCGGCGGTGAAACGGTGCTGCTCACATTCTGGCCACATCCGCGCATTGTACTTGACCCTGATTTTGACCTGAAGCTGCTTACCACCATGGAAGAAAAGGCAGCACTTCTTGAAAAATACGGTATTGACCACCTTGTGAGAATTCGTTTTACAGAAGAATTCGCTGATTTATCCTCCGAAGAATATATCCGGAGAGTTCTTGTTGAAAAAATCGGCACCAAAAAATTGGTTATCGGACATGACCACCGGTTTGGCAAAAACAGAGTAGGTAATTTTGCTGACCTTGTAGCTAAAGGGATAGTGTATGGATTTGAAGTCGAAGAAATCCCAAAACAGGAAATTGATGATATCACCATCAGCTCTACACGCATACGACATGCGCTGAATGAAGGTAACATTCATATTGGGAATGAATACCTTGGCAGGGCTTACAGCATAACTGGTAAAGTAATAAAGGGTGATGAACTAGGCCGAAAAATTGGTTTTCCAACTGCCAACATCACCGTTAATTCACAGCATAAGCTCATTCCGTGCGACGGATCCTATGCCGTACAGATAAGTTTTCCTACCGAAAACCGTCTTTTCTCCGGTATGATGAATATGGGATACCGGCCCACCGTAGATGGCCGGAAACATTCTATTGAAGTACATATTTTTAATTTTGATGAAACCATTTATGGGAAAACCCTGACTATTTCATTTTTAAAACTCATTCGACGTGAAGAAAAATTTGACAGCCTGGAAGACCTGAAAATACAGCTGCAAAAAGACAAACTACTCGCACAGCAAATACTGAAAAGTAACTAGTGAAAACATATGAAAACCTCTGCTATAAATTTTACAATAGAACTCGACGATAAAAATATTCCTGAAAAAATCCGGTGGAATGCTTCTGATAAAAAAGAAACTGAAACCACAAATGCCATCGCTATATCAATTTGGGACAACGTGAAAAAGAATACGATGAGAATAGATTTGTGGACTAATGAAATGCCCATCGATGAAATGAAAAGGTTTCATATCGACTGCATCGGCGGATCCGCCCAAAGTCTGCTGAATGCCACCGGCGATACCTACATGTCGGGCGAAATCAATAAACTCTGCGAAAAACTTGTGGAACATCTGAAAAAAGAACTTCCCGGCAATTAACGGGGATCAGGCAAGTGGTTCCGCCTGTATCCACTTTGTGTAACCCTGACGCAAATGTACCGTTCATTGCATCCGTTGATGATTGTCTGCCTCATTATACTGAAATCCACGCATGCAATACATGGCATCGGATCATATTTCATTATTGCAGTTATCAAACCATGACAACATCTTATCTTTCTTCTCCAATATTGAAAGAGATTCTGGAGATTAATTATATTTATTGATCGTTAAATTTTGATCGTATCGGCAAATGGATGCTCCTCACCTATTGTGGAAACCGGATAAAAAATTTACTTCGGAAAGTAATTTAACACGGTTTATTCACTGGCTTTTCAAAACAAAAGGATTGACATTTAAGAGCTACCAGAAACTATGGGAATGGTCAACCACAGATATAGGGGTCTTTTGGCTTGCCGTTTGGGAATATTTCGAAATTATTTCAGATAACCGTTTTGAAGTCCCGGTAACAGGTTCCATGCCATATACGAAATGGTTCGATGGCGCATCACTTAATTACGCACAACACATCTTCCGGAAGGCAACTACCGCCCACCCGGCAATCATTTTTAAATCCGAGAACTCAGGCATTTCACAAATATCGTGGGAGGAGCTGGAGAAAAAAGTAGCTTCATTACGCAGTTACCTTCAGCTTCACGGTATCCGCAAAGGCGACCGCGTGACAGGATGGCTTCCGAATATTCCGGAAGCGGTTATCAGTTTTCTGGCAGTGAATTCTCTCGGAGCCGTGTGGTCGGGCACCTCGCCTGACTTTGGAACAAGCTCTGTATTAGACAGATTCGCCCAGATTGAGCCAAAATTACTGATCGCCGCTGACGGCTATTCCTACAATGGTAAATGGTACGACAAGACAAATGAAATCAGAGAACTACAAAAAAATCTTCCAACATTAGAAACCACAATTCTCATTCCATTATCGGATAAACCCGATCCTGCCATTAAATCTAAAAATACACACCTGTGGGATGAGGCGCTAACCAAACCGGGTGAATTGACGTTTGAAGCTGTTCCTTTTTCCCATCCGATCTGGGTGCTTTATTCATCGGGGACCACCGGCTTACCTAAAGCGATCACACATAGTCATGGTGGCGTTTTGCTGGAACATCTCAAATACCTCACGTTCCATAATGATGTCAAACCAGGTGAACGTTTTTTCTGGTACTCCACAACAGGCTGGATGATGTGGAACTACCTTGTAGCCTCTTTGTTAAGCGGAGCAACTATTGTATTGTACGATGGCAGTCCGGGATACCCTGATCTGAACGTATTATGGCATTTAGCAGAGCAGACAGGTATAAATCATTTTGGAACAAGTGCACCGTTTATCATTGCAAATATGAAGGCAGGCACTACACCGGGCAAAAGTTATGATTTGTCGCAGCTTCGTTCTGTCGGTTCTACCGGTGCGCCACTTCCGCCGGATGGGTTTAACTGGATGTATGAAAATGTAAAAAAAGACCTGTGGCTGACTTCTATGAGTGGTGGCTCAGATGTTTGCAGCGCATTTGTGGGCGGCAATCCATTATGGCCTGTGTATTCGGGCGAAATTCAGTGCCGGGCGCTGGGATGCAAACTGGAAGCTTACAATGAAAAAGGTATGTCCGTAACAGATGAAGTCGGTGAAATGGTGATCACTGAACCGATGCCTTCCATGCCTGTATATTTCTGGAATGATCCGGATTTCAGCAGGTATAAAGAAAGCTATTTTGAAATGTTTCCAGGCAACTGGCGCCATGGCGACTGGATCATGATCACAAAACGTGATGGTGTAATCATTTATGGCAGGTCCGACACAACATTAAACAGGGGCGGCGTACGTATAGGTACGACCGAAATATACAGGGTACTCGATAAAATGCCTGAAATAGAGGACTCCATCATTATATGTGTGGATAAAGAAAAGGGAGAATTTTATATGCCTTTATTCGTTGTACCAGGCAAACATAAAACACTGGATAACGCCCTTAAAACAGCTATCAAAAACAAGATCAGAAACGAATGTTCGCCACGGCATGTACCCGATGACATCATTCAGATCACCGAAGTACCTTACACGATAAGTGGTAAAAAAACAGAAGCGCCCGTTAAAAAAATTCTGATGGGCCAGGACATATCCGGTTCGCTTAATAAAGATGCCTTAAAAAACCCCAAGGTGCTTGATTTTTTCATTGAATTTGCCGGCAGATTAAAAAAAGGTTCACGTTGAAGACTGCTGTTACGTACTATTAAATGTCAGGCAGTTCAATGCAGGAAACTTTTATAGATTGCAACCATCAGATTGAAATTCTCGGATTTTTGTAAAATGTACTAAAAATATTAGATTATTTAAACATATCGCAACTTACAACCCCTTCCGCTATCCGGATTTATGTTATTTTCAATATTTTGAGGCACAAATGATTTGGATATTCCCTTATTTTTAGCCTATTTCATAAAAATTTAAACATAGTGCTATGAACAGATTCAGTCAAATCAGAGCAATTTTTACTTTCCTTTTGATGACCGGATTGATCTTCAAATTGTATGCGCAACAGATCCAGGTATCAGGAATTGTAAAAGATGAAAGAAATGAGCCATTGGTGGGAGTTAATATTGTAGTGAAAGGAAAGGTGATTGGTACCATTTCGGATATCAATGGTGATTTCAAATTTGTTGTTCAGGACAACCCCCCTATTACCTTATCTATCTCAATGATCGGGTTTGCAACCCAGGAGATTGAGGTTACCGAAAATTCAGTAAACCTTGAATTTACACTCGTTGAAGATATTACCACGCTTGGCGAAGTAATTGTCCGGTCCGCTACACGAACCGAAGAAAACATCATGCAATCACCTGTTTCGATTGAAAAGATGGGCATCCTGGATATTAGAAACACGGCTTCTGACGATTATTATAAGGCCATTGCCAACATGAAGGGCGTTGAAATGACTCAAAGCAGCATCAATTTTCAGATCATAAATGCAAGAGGGTTCGGGTCAACGGGAAATACACGATTTGTGCAGCTCACTGACGGAATGGACACCCAGGCGCCGGCATTGAATTTTCCCATCGGAAATCTGAACGGACCTTCATCATTAGATGTGGAAAGTGTGGAATTCATACTGGGAGCAGCCTCTGCACTATACGGCCCCAATGCATTTAACGGGATACTTCTCGTAACAAGTAAAAGCCCCTTCGAATACCAGGGATTGAGCGCTACCGTAAAATTAGGAGCGAATCATTTTGGCACTGATGTGTCCCTTGGCGAACCTGCTGATCCACAGCCTATGTACGAAGCGGCATTGCGATACGCCAAGGCATTCAACAACAAGTTTGCATTTAAGATCGGGCTCTCCTACATGGAAGCGGAAGACTGGAATGCAACTAATTTCTCTGATAAAAATGACGCTTTTAAGGGTGATCTTACCAACAATCCCTCTTATGATGGAGTAAACTTATATGGTGACGATGGCGGGATCAACCTGGGTCTGATCAGAAATTCACCATCGATCAGTACACTGATTGCCCAGGCCTTAGTAGATAATTTTAATGCAGGAGGAGTACCCTTAGACCTTCCTAACGCACTCCTATACGTTCAATCCCTTCCGGCCGTTAATGTAAACCGCACAGGTTATCGCGAACATTATCTTGTTGATTATGGCGCAAAAAATTTAAAGGTTAATCTGGGTTTAAATTACAGATTAAATGATAATACTGAATTAAGCTATCAGTATAACTATGGCGGGGGCACTTCGGTTTATACCGGCGCACAGCGGTATTCCCTGAAGAATTTCAATATACAGCAACACCGGCTTGAATTAAAAGCAGACAACTGGAATCTAATGGGTTATACTACCATCGAAGATTCCGGTGATTCATACATCGCTGATTTTACCGGTTTTGGTATCAACAATGCCTACCTGGATAATGCAACCTGGTTTGGAACTTATTCAGGAAGCATTGCAAGTCAGTATATTTTTAAAGTTTTCACAGCAACGGGCAGTCCTGACTTTGATCCGGCTATCGTTGGCAATATGCTCAATAACCCTGTTGCAATGAACAGCGTCCATACCATTGCCCGCGCCTCGGCTGACGCGAACAGATGGGAGGCGGGAAGCCTCAAATTTCAACAGGCTGCAGATAGCGTAAATTCAGGCATTATACCCGACGGATCACGCTTTAATGATCAAACGCTATTTTATCACACGGAAGGTCAATACAATTTCAAGAATGAAATCCAGATTTTTGACTTAATGGTTGGCGCAAGTTACAGGCGGTATGACCTGAGATCCAAAGGGACCATCTTTCCGGATTCCGAAGCAAATCCAATCATTATCAATGAATATGGCGGATTTTTACAGTTAACAGATAAGTATATCAATGACCAGTTAAAGCTTGTGTTTTCTGTCAGATACGATAAAAATGAGAATTTTGACGGCCAGTTCAGCCCGAGATTATCGGGCGTATATACCATCCTGTCTGACCATAACATCCGGGCGTCCTTTCAGACGGGATTCAGAAACCCGACCACACAGGGTCAATACATAGATCTAAACGTGATCACCGCACGGCTATTAGGTGGACTCCAGGAATTCCATGACAAATACCAGGTCTCAACATACACTTATACGATTCAATCTGTTGATGAGTTCACAGAATCCTTTGCAAATGGAACGCTAGATCCGACAGTACTTATCAAATACACTACCTGGAAGCCCGTACAACCGGAACGGATAAAAGTATTCGAAATTGGATACAAAGCATTGATTAATAATCGGTTAATGATTGATGTTAATTATTACCATAACACCTATGATGATTTTATTACGCAGGTTCGTGTCAGGCAGGCACAGGATACAAACGGCGATCCCACCAATCCGTTTGCTGACCCAACGCTGGCGGCTTTTTTTGGCCTGCTGACAGGAGACGCCAACGATACATATCAGATATACACTAATCTGGATCAAACAGTAAAATCACAGGGCGCTACGGTGGGATTTGATTACAGTATCATCAGAGGTTACCGGGCTGGGTTCAATTATTCCTGGAATCAACTAAATACAAGCGATTTGTCAGTTGACTTTATCAATGACTATAATACGCCTGAGCATATCATGAATATCTCTTTTGGAAACAGGAAGGTGACAGATAATTTTGGCTTCAACATTGCCTTGAGATGGCAGGATGCATTTATCTGGACTTCCTCATTTGTACAGGACGGTCTTGTTCCTTCTTTCAGGACACTTGACGCCCAGGTGAGCTACAAACTCAGTGGCCTAAGATCCATATTAAAAATCGGAGGATCAAATCTGCTTAACGATAGGTACATTTCGTCTTATGGCGGCCCAACCATCGGAGCAATTTATTATATTTCACTAACATTTGATGAACTGATGAACTGATCAAATACAAGAAATAATAAAAAACCCTGAAGCGGATGCTTCAGGGTTTTTTATTATTGAACTTAACCTGATTTAAATAAGGTCTATTATTTTGCAAGTACAACAGTTAAAGAAAGCAACTGGATATTCGGACCACCATCATCAGGTAACGGAGCACCTAATGGTAAAGTGAGATCTTTAAGCATTGGAAATCCATCAATTCTGCCGGTTAAATTAGAACCGACAATAACAACATTGCTCAGGGTCAAAGATAATCCGGTGGGAATATTGTCAGTTGGTGAAATATCAAGGGTCACAGTTGTGTCGTTAACCTTTGTCCATGATCCACTTTGCTCATCTCCCACACCATTACATGTAAACCACAATGATCCATCTGCTCTGAACTCGATTTGTACCTGTGATGCATCAGGTGTCACTCCATCACCGGCTACACACTCCGGAACTCCATTTAGTACACCGGCAACAAGATCTTTAATTGGTGAATTTACAGGAATATCACCTAGCGGAAAGATATTCATTGCAACTTCAGCGGTTGATCCATCCGCAGGATTAAATAATCCTAAATAGGTGGCGGCGCTTACCTTGTAATCACCAACCAACGGGTCAACTGTAGGTTCATCATCATCATTACATGAAGTTACGAATACCAGTCCCGCAAGTACCGTAGCCATAAG
>JADFHN010000138.1 GCA_022567155.1 Bacteroidota bacterium | reverse complement strand
TACCAGGTGGAGGTGTCTTCCACGGATTTTACAGCGCCCACCTTACTGCCAGGTTACCCGCTCACAGTAACTGATGCTTCCTCAACCATTGGCGTTGATGCCGGCACTACGGCGTTAACACCGGGCACTAGCTACTGGATTCGGTTACGCTCCCGAAACAGTTCAGGTGAATCTCCAAACTCCAATGTAGCGGCCGTTCTCACCAAACCAGCCACCCCGGTATTGAACCCTGTTGCGACAACGGATATTGATCAAACCAGCGCTTCACTTAGTTGGGCTGCCGTTTCAGGAATAGTTGATACTTATGTTATGGATGTGTCAAAGGATGGCTTTCAAACTTTTCAAACCGGATTTAATGGATTAAGCATATCAGCAACGTCTATCATAGTAACAGGTCTTGATCCCGGCACTGATTACGAAGTATGGTTACGATCAGAGAATAGCTCAGGTCAATCCCCAAATTCGTCAGCCATCAGTTTTCTTACCATTCCGGCCAATCCAACGGCTACATCTGCTGCTGCCATAGCCTCGAATGCCTTTCAGGCCACCTGGGATGCCGTTACCGGGGCAGATTTTTATATACTGGAGGTTTCAAATGATGACTTTTCATCCACAATTCTGCAAGACACGGTTACCAACCAGTTATTTGCAGATGTAACCGGGCTCTCGGCCGGAACGCAATATCAATACCGGGTGCAATCGGGCAATACAACCGGTATTTCAGGAGTTTCTAATATTGTAGTAGTAACCACCGAAGCAAATGTTGCCCCTTTAAGTTTGGCCCTGGCTTATAGTGATAAGTTTCCGGAAGGCCAGACAAGCGCCACCATCACCGTCTCAACCAGTGGTGGATCAGGTAATCTAAGTCTTGCTATCCGCAATAAAGGTATCCTGGCCGTATCCTATGGCCCTGATCAAACGCTCACGGCTAATACTAATGGTGACTATGAATTTACCGTTACCTCTGCTATGCTGGACGAAATGGGCATTCAATTTGAAGTTGAAGTTACCGATGGTAACGATATTGTAACAAAAGCTGGAAATATCTTCAGGACCTTTGATGAAGCCCAAAGCCCTCTCATACCCTTTGAAAAATTTGGAGGCAGTGATGATAGCTGGAACCTTTTTTCTATTCCTTACGAACTGGACAATAAATCAATAAGCACCATTTTCGCTGATTATGATCCTGCAAGGCATGAGTATGACTGGCGGATCATGCGCTACCGGAACAGTTCCAATGACTACGTGAACTTCAACACCGGGCAGGTGAAAGCGGGGGTAGCCTACTGGTTCAATGCCAAAGAAAAGATTGCAATAAAGACAGGTGCAGGACAGGTGGTATCACAAATACCATTCTCAATGGGCCTTGTCAAGGGCTGGAATTTAGTTGGCAATCCGTACAATGTGAGCATCAGCTGGAACAGTGTAATTACTGCCAATGGAGAAGATGGCAACATTGAGGCTATTTATATGTATATCCCGGGCAGCGTTTCCTTTCAGCAGGGGGATGTCATCCAGCCCTTCTCGGGAGGGTTCGTTTGGACGGAAGCAGCAACTACGCTTAGTATATCACCGGTGGATAATAGTACCGGGTTAAGAATAAAAAGTAAAAAAATCGTTAACAGGAACATCGATGATCCTGAATGGATCTTGCCAATTACGATCAAAAATGAAAAGAATTCGTTCCAGCAGGTTGCCGTCGGTATGCATCCGGAAGCCAGGGAAGGAAAGGATGAGTTTGACCAAATGACCCTCCCCCGGTTCTTTAATTACCTCGAGATGTATGCTACTCATAACAGCTATTTCTATCCCTGGTTTTCTGAGGACATCACGCAAACGGAAGAAGAATACTCCTGGAGGTTCACCATGGAATCTGATATTATTGGTGAAAAGGTTTTCCTCGATTGGGATCAATCCGTGATGCAGAACAAAATCTCAACCCTGCTACTGGTAGATGAAAAAGAAGGAAGGATCATTGATATGAAGGAAGCAGGAAATTACACATTTACATATGGCGAAAAACGAAGCTTTACAATTTATTACAGCCTGGACCCATCCAGATCATTTATACCTTCTTCGATCATGCTGGGAAATGCTTATCCTAATCCTGCAACCAGCACCATCATTATTCCAGTGACATTGCCCGATCTGAAAGACCGGTACCATATTTCACTGGTCGTTTACAATATGCAGGGCCAGAAGATCAAAACACTTGCAAACGGACACTTTGCTCCCGGCTTCTATGAATTTGAATGGGAAGAAATAGAAAAATCATCCACACCAAATGGTATATACCTATACCGGTTGGTATTTGAAGATCCCGAAATAGAATCAGCACAAAAACGTATCATCATTCAACGATAAGAACATGAAAAGAATATTAATCCCCGCATTATTACTCATTTGGTCAGCCTCTGTAGCACAGATCATAAGCGATAAGACCAATGACCTTGCAATCAACTTCAGCAACCCCAACATCAATACGTCTCTTCCTACCATCGAGTGGATCTTTCCGAGGATGGAATACACCAATACAGAGGAAAACCGTGTGGACATTCAGGCAGAGGTGAATTCCAAAGTTCCATTGAAGGCTGTTGTTGTTTCTATTAAAAAAGAAAAAGAAGGAAAACCAATGGGAGAACGGGCCATTGATATTGATGAGGGTGCACTCCATGCTGAGATCAGTCAGAATTTGCGAATGGCCGATGGACAAAACTGGATAGAGATTAGAGTGGAGACGATTGACGGTGGCATTGTCTATGACTACCGTTCGATACGCGTAGGATTGGATGCGATTGCCGATGCGGTGCTACTCAACAGAAAAGATTATGCCCTCCTCATTGCCACCGACCGTTATGATAACTGGAATGACCTGGTGAATCCTATTTTTGATGCAAGTTCCATTGCCAAAGAGTTGGAGGAGCGATACGGATTCCAGGTAGAGGTTCTGCAAGATGCCAACCAGGATGAAGTGATGACCAAACTACGGGATTATGCACAATTGAACTACAAACCCCAGGACCAGTTATTCATCTTCTTTGCCGGACATGGGCAATATGATGATGTTTTTGGCGAAGGCTTCGTGGTTGCCAGGAATTCTGTGATGAACGATACGGGTAAGAATACGTACATTTCCCACAACCGGATCAGGAATAATATTAACAACATTCCCTGTGAACACATTTTTCTGGTGATGGATGTGTGTTTTGGAGGAACTTTTGATCCGGTGCTGGCAGCAAGTCGTGGTGCGTATGAAGATACCGATAACCGGGAATACCTGGTCAGAAAATTGTCCCTGAAGACCCGTAAATACCTTACGTCGGGCAGCAAGGAATATGTTTCGGACGGCGTCAGGGGAAAACATTCACCTTTCGCGCAAAAAATGATTGAGGCGTTGAAATCCAACGGTGGTGAAGACAAGATCCTCATACTGGATGAGATCAAACTCTATATGGAACGCCTCCAAACCACGCCACGGTTTGGTGCATTTGGAGATGATGTGACTGGCAGCGATTTTGTGTTTGTGGCGAAGTAAGAGGTTGTCAAAATTTGTAGATAAAGTAAATATTGAGTCCAATCCCCTAAATAAAATCTGTCAACGATACATCACTCTTCAATAAATAAATCTCCATACAAAATTGATATACAGAGATTTATCTTAGATGATTGTGCTGAAGGAGGGAGTCGAACCCTCACTTCCGAAGAAACACGCCCCTGAAACGTGCGCGTCTACCAGTTCCGCCACTTCAGCATATGTCATCTACTACTAAATGCACCGAAGCATATTTACCATCCTGATCGTTATCAGAACGGCAGTTTCAACCTCTGTGACCGGGTCAGGGTACTTCAGTACCGAAGGTGGGAATCGAACCCACACTCCCGAAGGAACACGATTTTGAGTCGTGCGCGTCTACCAATTCCGCCACTTCGGCAAAGGACTTTATCCGCCAAAGCAATGATGCAATCAGTGCGAAGGCGGAAAAGGCCTGCAAACATATTTAAAGATACGTTTTTTTACAAATCCGGCCTATAAAATCGTGTACGTTTTTATTAATGAACATCAAATGCTGAAAGGACATTACAGCCTGGTATAAAAGGTGTTGAGTTTTACTTTTTCTTTATATGTAAGCAGCGTATGTAATAATATGCCTGTACTGGCTAAATTCAGAATAAAATACTGTAAAATCAGTTGTGGCAATCAGCGCTTGTGGCATCGGATTATAAAAAAGTAAATCTTGCCACCCCGGGTCTCGTAGCTGCATCTTCGCAGGTAGATTATCCATTTCAAAAGGCGATCACCGCCATTGCCCGTTCCATTGAAGGTGCTTCAACTATTGATGAACAGCGCAGATCATTTGATCAATTGTATGAATTGATGTTTGCGTTGGTAAAAAACAATACCTTTGAAGGTATCAAAATATATAAACAGTTTTGCCCGATGGCATTTAACAACGAAGGAGCCTATTAGCTGAGTAAGAATGAAAATATTTTAAATCCATATTTTGGAGAAAAGATACTTACTTGCGGATATACTCAGGAAATAACAGAATAGTTGATGACTGTGAATAAAATGAAGATAAAAAGACCAACTTTTGTTTTTGGGATCTTTCTGGCAGGGGTTCTGTTGACCGGCTGCGGCGCAGGGTCGAAAGACCAGGTCGTAGCTGAGGCCGGAGTTGAAACCGAAGAAATAAATGAAATAAAAGAACTACCGAAAATTGACCGTATCAAACTCGAAGACCTGGAGGGAAATCCGGTCGATCTGGCGAATTTTAAGGGGAAGCGGGTATTTCTGAATCTATGGGCCACATGGTGCAAGCCTTGTATTGCTGAAATGCCTGATATTGATGCCGCCAACAAAATTTTAGCGGATGAAGATTATGTGTTTTTGCTGGCATCCGATGAAAAGCCTGAGAAAATCAAAAAATTTGCTGAGAAGTATAACGAATTTTCATTTCAGTTTGTGCGTATGGTAAACAGTGTGTACGATCTGGATGTGGTGGCGCTTCCTACCACCATTATTATAAACCGTGACGGCGAAATAGTATATGATGAAGTAGGCGCTAAAAAATGGGATTCGGAAGAAATTCTGAAACAGCTGCGAAGCTTTTGAAGTTAACTGTTAACCTTTGCCATTATACATTTGTCGTCGAAATGTAACCCGAACCAATTAATATGAAAAATCTGAAATATTTTTTAATTCTGCTTACCGTTGTTTTGTTTTACGGATGCTAGACCTCCGGAAGCTCGGCAGATG
>JADFHN010000137.1 GCA_022567155.1 Bacteroidota bacterium | reverse complement strand
AAATGACCTACCTCGCAGTAAGCTACGAGGTATCAACATAGGAAAACACCCTATAAACGCAGCAAGCTGCGAGGAATTACACCCCTTTAAGGGGATTAAACTGCAACCCATGTTAGATTTAAGAATAGAATACGGACAGGCCCCTTCACCGGAGGTCAATTAAAGGCAATAGTTATCTATTTTATGTCATTTATACCGTTGAAATGCAATAAAAAAGAGACAAAAAACTCAAAGTGCAATTAATGCTCGACCAATATTGCCGGTATCCGTACCAAACCAGATTTCCTTTGTGGAAGGATGGAAATACATATGCCGGATGGTTCCTCCACCACTTGGAATCTCGGTGATACTAAAGAATTCCTCTGTTGAAGTATTGAAACCCACCAGACGGTTCGGATCAAGTCCCGATTCAGCGATCCATATATTTTCGTTGAAATCCAATGCCGTACCATAAGGTCTTGAATTACTTCCGCCAGGCAGGGGCCATTCGGTAAATTCCCTGGTATCAGGAACGTAACGGCCAAGAAATCCTCTACGATAATCAACAAAATATATCGACTCATCAGATAGTATTTCAAGTCTTCGTGGTCGTGATTTCGTGTTAGGAAGTACAATTTCTGTTAACTCAAAGGTTGCAGGATCAACGGTGGCCAGTTTGTTTGTCCCGAATAAAACGATCCAGGGCCGATTTTTTGAGTCCATTTTAATTCCATAGGGTCTTGCTCCGGATGTAGGAACTTTTATCAGTCTGACTTCACCAGAGGATGTATTAAGGTATCCAATGAAATTTCCCCCCTGCACGGTAAACCAGATATTTCCCTGTTGGTTGAAAACCATGGTATGCGGATCGCGGGCTTCCTCATCAGGCATATCAAATTGTGTGATGGATCCATCACCTGGGTCTAATTTACCGATGTGGGAATCTTGATTGCCTGCATACCATACAAAACCATCCTTATCGACAAGAAGGTTGTGTGGATATGTGCCTTTCTTCAACTCAAATCGTGTAAATTCCTCAATATCGGGATTCAGGAAAGCCACATAGTTACCTAGCTGGCCTACAAACCATACTTTTCCATCTGCCGCCACATAAGGATCCCGTGGGCGTGAGTTTTCCCAGGGTACAGGCCACTCCCTAATATCCACGGTTTGAAGCGTGTTGGGCTGGTCATCTACATACTCCTTAGATTGCGTTCCTCCACCGCAATATGAAAACAGCAGGGGAAGTATGCATAAGGTTACAAGTGGGTGGTAATCAAGGTTTTTCATGTGTTTATATTTTATACTTATAATCTGTAATCTAAGGTATGATTAAATCCTCTATATAATCAAACAAGATTATATGATAGGTAATGTTACGTACAAAAAACATTTAAGATTACAAGCTATTGGGATACTCACTCCCTAACCTATTAATTTGGAATGCCTGCTACAAAACTCAGTATGGATAATTATAGTATCCACAATTTTTTCATACCTCAGGAATATCACCTTCCTCATGAAAGGTCGGTGGATTGTTTTCTGTATCTGTTCCTTTGGATACCCTGCAGTTTATATCCATTGTACTCATAACATTTCAAACTTTTACTAAGGCATAAATGAAGATTCTTGTTAGATTCTCGTTTTGCTCCTTTTGAACCTTAACTGTTCAATAAGGGTGTCAGTTATGCTAAAAAATATTTACTAAAGACTTGGGTTTTAACAAACAGAGGGTGATTCTCAAGCAGGCCTGTCCGCGATCCGTCGCCGCTCCGTCGCTGAAGCTATGGAGCATAAGCGACAAGCGCCTCCGCAGAGAAGCTTCGGCGCTCGCGGAAGGCTATAACCGCCGGAGACCGAAGCTTAACTAGGCGGAATCTCCTCACCCGTAATTTCCGATAACGCCGACAGGACAGTCAGTATACACCGGAGCACTGGGTAAGTTTCTTAACAGATCATGGTATTGCCATCAGCATGGACGGTAAAGGAAGAGCCACAGACTAAAGTTATATTGAACGCTTCTTCAGGACATTAAAGTGGGATTATATTTACCTGAACCCCGCTGAGGATGTGCTGGAGTTATATCAAGGTGTAAAGCAGTAAATCAAAAAATACAACTGCAGGAAGCATCAGGGAATCGGAAGGCAGAAGCCTATAGTACGTTATCAACAGGCAGCATGAGTTATGAACAAGAAAAAAGAAACAAAAATGAAAATTTATGGTAATATCGATTAAAATTGTCAACCGATCGGTCTAAAAGATGGGGAGTAGTTCACGATAGCAGGTATGATTTTATGATAGTTTATTATTCCATCTACCTACACCGCGGTGTTATTTGATAGAATCCTGATTAGCAGCAAATAATTACATTTGGAAAAACTTATCTAAGTGATTACTAACTTACTTTTTTGGATTGCAATTTCTTTTATCATGCTTCCTTATGGGATTATGATTTCTACCGTGATGAAAGTTGATATCAAAAACACATCGTTTTTCTTATTGACCATCCTGGGAATTCTTCCACTTATGATTTTGGCTACTATTTGGGGGATTTTTTATAGAATTAACATAGAGTTTCTAATCTTCAATACGGTTATTTCAATAATTATTTACATAAGCAATAAAGATATTGTAATTAATAAATTTAGAGAGTTGAGAGCCTGGTGGCACAATCTTAAACCAATATGGAAAATTTCTGCTTTAGCATTTATATTTATTACAGCACTACAATCTTCCATGCCAACGAACATTCCTGATGATGGCTTTTATTATCTTCAAACAATAAAATGGGCTAACGAGGTAGGTATTCCAAAAGGAGTTGCCCGATTCGGTATTCAATATGGGCAATTTTCAACCTGGCATATTATTCAAGCAATATTTAATCTGTCCTATTTCTTTGGTAATCAATTTAATGTCCTGAATGGCTGGATAATGAGTATTTTCATCTTGTTGGCTATTTACAATTTAAATTATACTAAAAAATCAGAGCAATTCTTCTATTTATTTGTTGTATTCATTGCAGTATTTCTACAATATTTCAACACCGCACCATCACCCGATTTACCGGTAATATTATTGAGCCTAATCATCTTTAAAATATTTCTATTTGATGACAACTCAAGTACAAATCTTAAAATAATTGTATTGCTAACACTAATTGCAATTAGCATAAAAATCAGCTCATTTTATCTGATTTTCTTTGTACTCGCGTTTGGCTATAAGAAAATCCTTAAAGATAAAAAGCTAATAATTCTCTCATTTATAATCGGCGTTCTAATTATCAGCAAAGATCTTATTACAACGGGATCTTTAATTTTTCCATTTGATTTTTATACCCCGGATTGGATAGAGTGGAAAATTGATGCAAAGATTTTAGAAGAAGGTAAGGCTATCATCAAAAACTCTCCAATAATTGGTTATAGTTCAGACCTTCTAAATGATTTCAATTTATCTCAAAAAATTAAGTTATGGTTCAACTATAAAGGATATAGAGGTGTAGCTAATAAAATATGGCTACTGGGCATCGTTATATTGGGTACAATATCACTTATAAATAAGAAAAAAAAATATTTTTTGGTTTTCATTATTTCAGTTATTCATTTCCTTATCCTTTGGTCATTCGCTCCTAATTATAGATTTGCTTTAGCGATTATATTACTTGATTATTTTCTGATAATCAACTTTCTTCTAGGAGATTCGATCACACATTATTCGAAGATTTTAGTTCATGTAGGATTATTGTCTTCAATAATTTGGTTAACTCCACTTATCAGTCCAATTCTAAAATTATCGTCAAACCCTGTAATTTCAATTAGCTATCCTCTTAAGCCGGAATACTTTCTTATTCCTGTGAAGCCATTTATTTCTGACTCATACGAGAAAAAAGACTTTAACGGTGAAGAAGTATTTATTCCTCCTAAATACCACTATGCCTGGGATGGTCCCTTGCCATGTGTTATGAGAAATCATTTTGAGAAGTATGGAAACAAGAACTAATTTGACGGTTGTTGAAATTTAGTTGTAGCTAATGGATCATCCTAATGGATCATGTTATTGAGAATCTCGATAAGGCTGATTATACGTACAGAGATTGATCGATTGATTAAACTTTGGCGCGAAAGGAATACTGCATGACTCAACTGAATAATTGACATTTTTACAAACTCTGAATGATTCAAAAAAACGTGCCCATTACTCTATCGTTATACTAAATATAATAATGACACAGGAAATTAAGAAAAAAATAGAAGATTATGGTTTGTTATTAGAGGCTGACCCCGATTTCCCCAGTATTGTTGGGCTTGTTACAGGTGAAAAAATTAAAGGCTCTTGGTGGGGACATAGAAAGGGACATGAAATATTCTCAATTAGCAGAAAAATCAGGGACGAAGCTGACATTCTGGTAATTAAATTGATTTCTGGCAAGGTGACATATGTACATAAAAGACTTTGGACTGATCTGATATCAATTTTTATAGCTAAACAGAATTGGCAGATTGGTAAAATGTCAAAAAATGGGAAAAAGGTTCTTGAATTAGTGGAAAAAGCTGGTGTTATCCGAGCAGATAATTTGGAAACTCAAACAACAAATCAATTTAATAAAATAGACTTAAAGAAAGCGATAAATGAGATTGAAAAAGGACTTCTGATTTTTTGTAATGAGGTGCATACGGAAAAAGGATATCATGCAAAACTTTTAAAATCCTGGAACTACTTTCTTAAAGAAAAATCGATTACAATCAATGGACACAAAGATATTGTAACTGCAAAAGAAAATATAGACAAAATAGTGGCTGAATTAAATACCAAATTTGAAAGTACAGCCAGGTTGCCTTGGTGGACAAAAAATAAATTTGATAATAATGGGTAAAAAAAAGTGCTATCATTTTTTAAACCAAGCATTTCCATCAAATAATAACAAGATTCAAATGCTTCATTGAGGTTCATTTTGAATCTTAAGGTCCTTAATTGAATCCTTCAATTAAATTGTAATTCCGAGAGTTGCCTGACAAATTTCTTAAAGTTGCCAGCTTTCCAAGTCAATTTTTCTTGCTCCACCAACTGCATAATTGCAAGCGCTGTGACTAATTTTGAGATGGATACAGAATATAATGTCACCGAATTCACATGGGTAGTAACATATTATATTCAAATTTCGTATATACTTAAAACGGTAAAATTAAAATTTACTATGATAGAGAAGAAATCACCAGAAGCAGATGTAACAAGAAAATCCGGTCTTTATCTCAATATTGGCCTGGTTATCAGCTTGTTAGTAGTAATCACTGCATTTGAATGGAGGTTTTATGACGATGGTG
>JADFHN010000071.1 GCA_022567155.1 Bacteroidota bacterium | reverse complement strand
GCGACTCGAAGAACTCGTCCAGGCTGTCTCAGGTCAACTGTCTCTATGGAACAAGCCAAATGGAACGTTATATAAATTATGCTGTATTAATTAAGTCGTTATGTATAGTTTGTATAGAAATCCACCATAAGCTATTGTGTAATCTGGTCACTGACTTTCCATAAAGAAATCAGCAGGCTTCTGGCTCCGGCTACCTGAAAAGCTCGTTGCAACCCATAGACTCCCTCACCGTTACGTATTTCTCCTTGTTTGCTTTGAATTTCCATAGCATTCGCCGAGACTTTTCGAGCCTTAGCAGCTTGTTTCATTGCCACCCTTTGTAGTCCCATTTCATCCCTGGTGGCATTTAACTCCTGCCTCTGCAACAGAATGGCAACAAAGAATAAAAATACACCTGTAAGAGCCCAAAGTGTCCCACTCAAACCGCCTATAAACTCCCCTTTTGTAGTATAATCCTCCGTATCAATTTGTGAGTACCCTGTATAAAAAAATACGCTCCTTGCAAAAATATCAACGCAGCACGAACCTATATTACTCTGTAAATTTTTTTGTCTTTATGAGGTTTAAATTGTTTGTTTAACCAATTTTACCAAAATAGGTGTTAACGCAGGAATACTTGGCAAAACGTAAATGGATCAATTTTCAATAAATATGAACGATTTTAATTTTATGGAAAAAATCCTACTCTAATATTAACACGAGAATTTTTAATTTTAACTCTCCGGAAAGAGTTGTTTTTTTAACCATAAAGCAAATCAATGTGGAAAAGGGGGTTTTAAGGGGGAAAGAGACTCATAATTTGTAAATTTGTATAATAAATACAATTGAGGCCAAAATGATACTGCAATAAATCAAAAAAGAGGAAATGAAGGCAATCGTAGTACAAGCAGAAGGTATTACAATGAAGGAAGCCTTCAGAAATGCACAAAAAGACGCTATATACCATTATGGTAACGACCCTTACAATGGTCAAATCAATAACTGTGATTTGGGTAGGGACGTAACTAACGATTTTGAGTTCGTGCTCGCCGTGTCCAGAGATAAAATTGAAAGTGCCGAAATCGAATTTCAAAAAAAATGGCTTGACAAGACTACCAAACAAGAAGTTGTAGGATACAGGAAAGAAAAGACCATATATGTTTTCGTTGGCTGGGCCCCGGAATAGCTTGTGCGGTAATTTTCAAAGCTCTTGAATCATAAATCAAAAGGAATTTTAACCTTATATAAATAAAATTATATACCTAAAAATGAAGTACAGGATAGTGTATTTTAAAGCAGAATGTCTGGTATTTCGGCAACGGTCATAATTTGAATATTGCGATAAAATATTTCGGCTCCTTCCGATTGAAGCTGGATCTTACCCCTGGTCAATGGGGTTTCCACACCGTCCTTCAGATACCTGCTGTTATAAACCCTCATATTTACATTCCCATTTACTACATGCACACTGGTACCATTAAAGGTATATATCTCCATCGTATTCCATTCCCCTTTTGGATTTTCGTAATCTGCTTCTTTGTTGCAATAGGAGAGGTCGGGTTGAAAAGTTATTCTTTCCGCATTTTTGTTGTAATAATACCGGTCATCCGCATCATTTTTCAAAGCCGGGATATCCACGAAGACCGTATCCACGCTGATATAATCCCCGCAATCCGTTTCCTGTACCTGGCATTCCAGTGATTTCATCCAAACACCTCCCCAGGCACCCTCGGGTCCAATGGAGTGATACAGGATGCCGCTATCCATCTTTTTATCTTCTCTGGGCGGATATTTTTTGTCCCCCCATTTAAATTCCACTTTTAAATGATAATTCTCGTATTCTTTTTCGGTAACCAGTATGCCGAATACTTCCCCTGAAATGCGGATGGCCGCGGCTCCATCTTCTTCTACCACGGTAAAGACACTAAGCGGATCGTTATTGATACCAAGCGGATCGATGTATTTTCCTTCTTCATCCCTGGCCATACCGGTAACATCAGAGGTCGGTTCCGGTTGTCTTTGATACGTGTACCATCCGGTTAAGTCGGTTCCATTGAACAACGACTCCCATGAACTGTTTCCGGTCTCCTGTAGTGATCCGGTATCACCTGCTTCTGTTCTGTTTTCCTGACCTTCGTTTTTACAGGAAAAGGCTGCCAGGGACACGATAATCAGCATGTAGAATGAATTGATGAAATGAATTTTCATGGCGTTTTTTTATTTTATGGTGCAATCAGGTTCAATTTTTAATTTTCATACATGTTATGCCGAAATTAATTCGGTTCGTTTAATAAAAGAATTATTAAGTAAGATTTAATGACTTGTAACATTAATAAGCATTTAGTCATAAATGCATTTTAATCCCAATATGTTAACCTACCTGGAAATCATGCATGAAACTTTATGAGGTTTAAAATAAATATCCTAATATCTTTAAACAGTTAAGCCTTATGAGCGTCAAATGAAAAAGCATTGGTCAAAACAAATAATAAGAAACGGATTTATTTTTATTCTTTGCTGGCTTACGGGCGCTTCGTTAATTGCGCAGGAAACCATAGACACCGAATTATGGGCAGGCGCCACCTTTGAGCTGCAACTAAACAACAAATTCCGTATCGAAATTGAGCAACAAGTACGGTTCAACGACACGCTTTCGTCTTTCAAAAATACATTCACCGAACCGGGATTGCGGTACAAGCTAAATAAGCATATTGCATTTAAAGTGAAATACCGCTATACAGTAAGGTCCAATGACGATAACCGGTCGCGGATATCGTTTTCCGGGTATTACGGCTGGAGTAAAAAGAAATTCCCGTTGTCGTTTCAATACCGTCTGAAATTTCAGGATACCAAAGAACAAAACACCGGGAAAAAATTCACCTTTCTCAGAAATAAATTCACCATACAATATAACCTGAGCAAAAAAGCAGATCCGTTTTTAGCTTATGAGCATTTTTACAAGTTCAATAAAAAGAATGAACCCCGGGCCTGGCGTTTTACTGCCGGTTTTGACTGGAAACTTATAAAATCACTGGAACTTAGCACCTTTTATAGATACGAAGAAGAAATGAATGTCAAAAAACCCGAAGCACAGCACATTATCGGTATAATGTTTACGTACGAAACAAAGATAAAAGGATGATTTTTTGTGTTGAATGCACACATCTTAGACAAAATACACTTTCCAAAGATGACGGACAGGGTGTTGTTTCTAAATGAGACAACTGATCTGCTTTTTTATTTTCTGATATTGTTAAAGGCCAGGAATTTTACATTCAGCGATGTGGTTTACTGCCTGCAGGAAAGGCATAAACCGGAAACATAATTATTCTATTTGTCATACATAGTTATGCAAACAATGCCTCGAAGTTTTGAAAACACCGTGGTTTATGTATCTTTAATACCACTGAATTATTTACACCTATGTCTGATTACATCTTAGCCTTCGACCAGGGGACCACAAGCTCCAGGGCTATACTATACGACCGGAAAGCCCGCCCTGTTGATAGTGTACAAAAGGAATTTAAACAGTTGTTTCCACAGCCTGGATGGGTAGAACACGATGCTACCGAAATATGGGAATCACAGATTGCGGTTGCCCGTGAAGTCTTGAGTAAGAACCATCTGAAAGCCCCGGATATAGCCGGAATAGGTATTACCAACCAGCGGGAAACAACGGTGATCTGGAACAGGCAAACCGGCAATCCGATACATAATGCCATCGTATGGCAGGACAGGCGCACGTCTGCTTATTGCAAGCAACTGGTGGAAGAAGGGAAAGAGGATATGATCAGGGAAAAAACCGGTCTGGTTATCGACGCCTATTTTTCGGGTACCAAGGTAAAATGGTTGCTCGATAACGTTTCGGGAGGCAGGGAAATGGCCGAAAAAGGCAAACTGGCATTCGGTACCATTGACTCATGGCTTATCTGGAACCTGACCAAGGGCCATTTGCATATTACCGATGTTTCAAATGCAAGCAGGACCATGTTGTATAACATACATACACTCTCCTGGGACACTGAATTACTTGATCTGTTCGATATACCGGAATCTGTTTTGCCAAAAGTGGTGGCCTCATCAGATATGCACGGCCTTGTTGATCAGTCGGTGCTTGGACACCCCATAGTGATTGGCGGTATTGCCGGTGATCAGCAGGCTGCACTTTTTGGCCAGATGTGCGTGGAGGAAGGTATGGCCAAGAGCACGTACGGAACAGGATGCTTTCTCATGCTCAATACCGGAAAGATACCGGTAACGTCGAGAAATAAATTACTTACCACCATTGGGTGGAAGATCGGAGATAATATAACCTATGCACTGGAGGGCAGCGTTTTTATTGGCGGAGCGGTGATCCAGTGGTTGCGCGACGGTCTTCAGTTTTTTCAATCGGCAGAAGAGAGTGAAGCGCTCGCCGGATCGGTGGCTGATAATGGCGGTGTATATTTTGTGCCTGCCTTAACGGGGCTGGGTGCCCCTCACTGGGATCAGGATGCCCGGGGAACAATACTGGGTATTACACGCGGTACAACCAAGGCACACATAACCCGTGCAGCTCTTGAGTCAATCGGATTTCAGGTAAATGACGTTCTTACCGCCATGGCAAAAGACATGTCGCATGAAATCGATCAATTGCGTGTTGACGGCGGAGCGGTTGCCAACGACCTGCTGGTGCAGTTTCAGGCTGATATCTCTGGAATTGAAGTTATCCGGCCTGTAAATCTCGAAACCACCGCACTGGGAGCTGCATATCTTGCAGGTTTAAGTACTGGATTATGGAATATGGCTGAACTGCAGTCTAAATGGGAAGTCGAAAACGCTTTCAGCCCCGGTATGGAAGAAACACAGAGAAGTACATTAAAAAGTACCTGGGCTAGAGCCGTAGAAAGAGCCAAAGCATGGGATATTAGTTAGAGGCTATATGATCAGAGACCAATACGTAAGAACAATTGAGCAACATCAGGATAAGATATGGGATTTGATATTGATTGGAGGTGGCGCCACTGGTTTGGGAGCGGGTGTGGATGCCGCTTCGAGGGGCTTTGATACCTTGCTCCTTGAAGAATATGACTTTTCGAAAGGAACTTCATCGCGAAGCACAAAGCTGATTCACGGAGGCGTGCGGTACCTTGCTCAGGGTGATATTTCAATGGTGCTGGAAGCATTGGAAGAAAGAGGGCTGTTAAAACAGAATGCACCCCATCTGTTCAAAAATCTTAAATTCATTATTCCGAGTTACGAGTGGTGGGGCGGACCTTTTTACACCCTCGGTCTTAAAGTATATGATATGATGTCGGGCCGGCTTGACCTGGGACCTTCCGAATACCTCTCACGTGAAGAAATTATGGATGCGATCCCCAATCTGGTACAGGAAGAACTGAAAGGGGGCGTAATTTATCACGACGGCCAGTTTGATGATTCACGACTGGCAATTAACCTGGCGCAGACCATTGTAGAAAACGGCGGATATGTGCTAAACTATTTCAAAGTAACCGGTTTACTGAAAGATCCTGAAGGGATAATCAACGGGGTTGCATGTACCGATGAAGAAACCGGCAAACAATATAAAATTTATTCAAAAATTGTGATTAATGCCACAGGTGTGTTCGTTGACGACATCCTGCGGATGGATGAAAAAGAGCACCGGAATACCGTGGTACCCAGTCAGGGCGTACATCTGGTACTCGACAAATCATTTTTAAAGGGTGACTATGCCATTATGATACCCCGGACTTCTGACGGGCGGGTTCTGTTTGCCGTTCCCTGGCATGACAAAGTGATTGTAGGTACAACAGATACTTTGGTTGAATATGCATGTATCGAACCACGGGCGCTTGAAGAAGAAATCGAGTTTATACTTACTACTGCTGGTAAATACCTGCGAAAAGCCCCGACGCGAAAAGATGTATTGAGTGTATTTGCAGGATTGAGACCGCTGGCAGCGCCTGATGAAGAAGGGCAGGAAACCAAAGAAATATCCAGGGGACACAAAATCACCATATCGCTTTCAGGCCTGATAACAATTACGGGAGGCAAATGGACTACATACCGGAAAATGGGTGAAGATGTAATTGACAAAGCGGAAATACTTGGCGGGTTTGAGCACATTCAGTGTGTCACCCGCCATATGCCTGTACATGGATTTGTAAAAAATATAAACCGGAAGGATCATTTACATGTGTATGGTTCTGATATGACGAAAATCAGAAGAATGATAGGCGAGAATCCCAAGCTTGGCGAGAAGATTCATCCGGCGCTTCCATATCTTAAAGCTGAGGTTGTATGGTCGGTAAGGTACGAAATGGCGCGCACGGTAGAAGATGTGCTGGCACGGCGCACAAGGGCGTTGTTTCTGGATGCAAAGGCAAGTATGGAAATGGCCCCGGTAGTGGGGAAAATCATGGCCAAAGAGCTGGGAAAAAGAAGATCATGGAGAAAAGCGCAAGTAGAATCATACCTCAAAACGGCTTCGGGTTACATTCTGAATTAAGTATAACAAAATTATTACACTATATTTAGAATTTAGTAGCACATGACACCTATCGTTGCAGAATTTCTTGGCACGTGCATTCTTATACTCTTTGGAGTGGGCGTAGTAGCAAACAGTTCGCTAAAGCACACGATCGCTGAAAATTCAGGAAACTGGGTGCTAATAACCTTTGGGTGGGGCTTTGGGGTGTATTTAGGGGTGATCGTAGCCGGACCTGTAAGCGGGGCGCACATTAACCCCGCAGTGTCGGTAGGTCTGGCCGTTGCAGGCAAATTCCCGTGGTCTGAAGTACCTGGTTATGTTGCCGCGCAGCTTTTCGGGGCTATAGCAGGCTCCTTTCTTGCCTGGGTAACCTATTATTCACACTATAAAGCCACGGAAGATCCGGCTACAAAACTGGGAACATTTTCAACCGGGCCGGCTATAAAAAATATTCCATTAAATTTTTTTAGCGAAGTGATTGGCACATTTTTTCTTGTTTTCGTGGTTCTGCATATCGCAGGTGCCAGCATCGAAGCGGATAACCTCGCGAACCCAAAAATTGGCCTGGGATCCATAGGTGCACTCCCTGTGGCATTTTTAGTGGTAGCCATTGGCATGAGCCTGGGCGGCACGACAGGTTATGCCATTAACCCTGCACGTGATCTTGGCCCCCGAATCGTGCATGCCCTTGTGCCGATGAAAAAAGGAAGTAGTAACTGGTCGTATGCCTGGATCCCTGTCTTTGGCCCACTGACGGGAGCCGTACTGGCCGGATTGCTATATCTGGTTCTTCAGTAAGCTGCTGTCAGAAGCTGGAAAAATTTTAAATCAGCATTGCTACTAAGATATTAGTTAATAAACTAATATCTTAGTCTTACATTTACCTTACCGATCACTGAATAACTAAAAAAATGAAAATACTGACCAAAGCAGAAGATCAGATCATGCAGATTCTCTGGAAACTGAAGAAAGCTTTTGTAAAGGATATCCTTGACCAAATGGAAGAACCCCGGCCGGCTTACAATACGGTCTCCACCATTGTGAGAATACTGGTAAAAAAGGGTTTTGTAGGCTACCTGGCTTATGGAAAAACCCATAAATATCATCCTGTTATCGAAAAGAATACCTACAGTAATTTTTATTTAAAACATTTTTTATCCGGATATTTCGGCGGATCATTTCAGAACCTGGTTTCGTTTTTTGCAAGGGAAAATGAAATTGATCCTGTTGAACTTGAAGAGATGATAAAAAAGGTGGAAAAGGAACTCAAAGATACCGAACACAGGGAGGATGAATAACCTGGTACACTACATACTTGAATCAACATTAATACTCTCTGTATTAGCAGTTATATACGAATTGCTGTTGAAAAATGCAAAAAGCCTTAGATATAATCGCTTTTTTCTGCTTGCCTCTCCTTTTCTTGCTTTTACCCTGCCCCTGCTGGACCTTCCATTTATTCCTGAAGTCCGCGTAAACGATATGTTTGGGTTTGTGTACGAGTTACCGGCTATGGTAACCCAGGTGACTACTTTTATCGAACCCGTTGATACCTACTTTCAGCTTCCGGGATGGGTCATTTTTATATATGGCACAGGAGTTGTGTTTTTTCTCTTTCGCCTGCATATTCAGATTTCGGAAATACGGTTTATTATCCGTAATGCAAACAAGATCATACCAGCCGGCAGGTATAAGCTTGTTATGTCCGACCGTCCGCTACCAACGTTTGCTTATCTCCATTATATCATCATAGGGTCAGATAAACAGCTCCATGAGGTATCTGTAAAATATGCACTTGATCATGAAAAAGTACATATCCGCCAGCGCCATTCATGGGATGTATTGTTTTTTGAAATACTGATTATTATTATGTGGTTCAATCCACTGATTTATTATTATAAAAAGCTGATCCGGGAAAATCATGAGTTTCTTGCCGACCACTACGCATCCGGAAACGAAGGAATGGAATATTCGCTTGCCCTGTTGAATGAACTACGTAAAGGTATCAACAATTCAATTCCAAGCTATTTCAGTCTGAAATTAACAAACCGAAGATTAAAAATGCTAAACAGTAAAAAAAACTTCCTCACCACGGTTAAACCCGCTATTTCATTTCCCCTTATCACGCTTGTTTTTATTGCATTTTCCTGTAATAATGAATTATTTGAATCTCCTGCATTGAAAACAGACCGGATCGATTCCGATTTCTTTCAATCTGCGCCTGGTGACTTCAATGGAATTATGGCTGAACTCTCAGAAAATTATCCCGGCCGGACCATGTTTTTCAGAGTTGTTCAGGATATTGAACTTGAACTCGTAAGAGCAATCGAATCAGATTACCGGATCGAATACTATAATATGCTTGATGGAAACGATTATTTTGAAAATGATTACAGGAGCACTAAGCGAAAAAATACATACACGCAGAAGTTCAATAGTTCGGGTGTCGGGATGATTATCAGTTTTTCCAAAAAGACATCCATTGCATCGAACGTATATTTTCATTTTGACGAAAAAATATATCAACCGGAGGAAGTATCTGAAGTGCCTTACCCCTACCTGGGTTATAGCCACCTGGTCCGGTTAATTGAGAAAAATACGATTTACCCCGAATATCCCCATGCCAACACCTTTGAAGGAACCGTTTGGGTGAAATTTACGATCAACCCGATGGGATTTGTTATTAATACACGCATTTATAAAGGTGTACAGAATATTGAGGATCAGACACTTGCCGATCTTATAAACGGAAGGGCCATTTATGCGATCAATACCACCTATCAGCACTGGCACCCTGGCATTATGAATGGCAACCGGGTAAATGTAGAGATGATCCTTCCGGTAGAATTCATAATAAAATAATTCCGCCGGAAACTGCTGTTAACTTATTGCATTTTTCATTTTCAATCCCGTTCACTTACTTACACGTCGGAAGTTTTAAATCAAACCATGCAATGGGTTGTATTAATTGTGCAATTGTAATTACCCGTGTTGTTCAATGCTTTGTGCTTCGTTTAATATTTCCTGTTAATAATTTCAGCTAGCACAATCGCTTTTTTAGCATCTTCGGGATTCTGAAGCATTTTTTTTAACTCCGCAGCAAACTTATTTTCGATTTCTTTTATTTCAAATGCTTTAAATCGTAAAGAATTTGTTTCTTTTTGTTCGGCGGCAATTTCAGAAACTGTTTTACGCTTTTTATCAGTTGTTGGCCTTTCATATATCTTCCTGATTTTTTCATCATCAAACGAGGGCAGCGGTTTGGTCTCTGAAACAAGTGATTTGGTTTTATATTCCGGTTCAGGTACAGGTTTAGGTTTAGGTTTAGGTTTAGGTTCAGGTTCAGGTTCAGGTTCAAGATCAGCCTCCTTAACGGGCTCCGGCTGGGTTTTAGTAGTCCGGCCGGTAAGTTCTTTCAGAAGTTCCTCAAAGGATGACTGCGGTTTTTCTGCTGGATGTCCGTTCCCCTGATCAACGGGCTTATGGCCAGATTTTGGAGGGGGTACGTTTTTTTTCCTTTTCCTTATTCCTCTTGTCAGAATATAGATTAAACCGAAAACAATGTAAAATAGATATTCAGGATTTTCCATTTCGTTATACAAAAATAAAAAATTAATTTACTTTTGAACATCTCATACCGATATTCTGCATGTTAATTTTTTATTTGATTCATGGAGTTAGAAAAACTGGAGATTAAAGGGTTTAAAAGTTTTGGTGATAAAACCGTTATTCGTTTCGATAAGGGCGTTACAGGTATTGTAGGTCCTAACGGATGCGGGAAATCAAATATCGTAGATGCAATCAGATGGGTACTTGGCGAGCAGCGGGTCAAAACGCTAAGGTCGGATAAAATGGAGAATATCATTTTTAACGGTACGAAAAAGCGTAAACCGCTTCAGATGGCGGAGGTATCGCTGACGTTCAGCAATACAAAAAACATCCTTCCGACTGAATATTCGCAAGTTACCATTACACGAAGGTTCTACCGATCGGGTGAAGGCGAGTATGAGTTAAACGGCGTAAAATGCAGGCTCAAGGATATCACAAGTTTGTTTATGGATACCGGTGTCACGTCGAATACATATGCGATCATTGAACTGAGTATGGTAGATGATATTCTGAATGATAAAGACAATTCCCGTCACAGCCTATTTGAAGAAGCAGCCGGTATTTCAAAATTCAGAAAGCGTAAAAAGGAAACACTACGCAGGCTTGACGAAACGGATGCCGACCTCGAACGTGTGGAAGACCTGCTATATGAAATCGATAAAAACCTTAAATCCCTTGAAAAGCAAGCACGTCAGGCAAAAAAATACTACAAGCTGAAGGATGAGTATAAGGAACTGAGCATCCGTCTGGCACGGATCAACATGAAGGATTCCAATACGGCATTTCAGAGTCTCAGCAAGAAAATTGAAGAAGAAAACGACAAGAAAATTGCGCTCACAAAGCAAATCGCTGAACTGGAAGCCACACTCGAAAGACTGAAAGCAGACCTGATTCTTAAAGAAAAAAAGCTGGCGGCAAAACAAAAAGGACTTAATGATCATGTAAACAGCATCCGGCAATATGAAAGCGATAAGCAAATCAAGAATGAGCGGCTTCGTTTTCTCAAAGACAAAAGCGATAATCTGAAAGAACAGATTGAACAGGATAAGAAAAGCCACGAACGTGCTTCGTTCAGCATAAACAGCCTTATTCGAGAAAAAGAAAATGCAGAAAAAATACTCGGCGATCTGAAGGAAAAGCTGGAAGGATTGAGTGAAACAAAGGAACTTCAGTTTTTAAAAACAAACTTGCTGGAGGGAGAAGTGCATGCACTTGAAGAAGTGTATAAGAGTAAGCGTGAAGAAGTATTTCAGATTAAAAAATCTCTCGAAATCAAGGAAATCCAGATAGCTTCGCTCAGGCAGGAAATTGAAAGAACCGCCACGGATACTTCGGAGCAAAGCGCTAGTCTGATCGCTTTTGATAAAAAATCGAAAGAGCTTCTGGAGGAGTTAAATAAAAAAACTTCGACACTGGATAAAATCAAAAGTGAAGATGCCATACTAAAAGACAGGATTATATCCACCGAAAGTACTATTGAAGTTATACGCGATGAACTCAGCCAGCTTGCCAGAAAAATGGATGCACGTCAGAATGAATACAACCTTACCAAATCACTTGTTGATAACCTGGAGGGATTTCCTGAAGCCATTAAATTCCTGACAAAAGACTCGGGCTGGGGTAAAAATGTTCCGCTGCTCTCCGACATTATCAGTTGCGACGAAGCCTACAGAGTGACCATCGAAAACTATCTTGAGCCCTATATGAACTATTATGTTGTGGATAAAGAGGCCGACGCCTACAGGGCGGTAAACCTCCTCAGCGACGCATCCAAAGGTCGTGCACACTTTTTTATTCTTGATAAATTCCAGGATTATCATCCTGACCCTTCTAAAATCTTCAACAATGCTTTTCCGGCTTCCGAAATCGTAGAATATGACAGCAGGTATAAAAAGCTTATCAGCCATCTTCTTAATGAAGTGTATCTCACTGAAGACATCGATTCCCGAATCCCGGAGGACAAAGACTGTATTTTTATTACAAAAAACGGAAAAATTACTAAACGGCGGTTCAGTATTTCCGGCGGGTCAGTCGGTTTGTTTGAGGGTAAAAAAATAGGACGCACCAAAAACATTGAAAAACTTGACAAAGAAATTAAGAAACTGCAAAAACAATTACAAAAAGTTGAAGGTACCCTCAAAGAAAAAAATGATGACCTGGAAGAATTGAAAAAAAGCACCAGTGAAACCGAGCTTAAAGCGCTCCATGAAGAAATCAACCATATCAATGAACAGTACATATCTGTAAGCACCAAGTACGAACAATATACAACTATGCTTAATAGCGCAGACCTCAAAAAAGAGGACCTGGTCACAGATATGAAACGCCTCAACGCAGAAGTTAAGAATCTTAAACCGAGGAGCGAATCCGAAGAAAAGGACCTGGCTGAAATTGATTCAAAGCTCATGGAATTTCAGGAAAAGCTGAAAGAACAAAATCAACGATTTACCGAAAGAAGTACCGCGTTTAATGAAGAAAATATTTTCTTCCACCAGCAGGAAAACCGCGTCAACAGCATTGATCAGGAGATAAGCTATAAAAAAAATAACCTTGAAGCAACGCAGGAACGGATTCTTAAAAATACGGATGAGTTTAAAAGAAACGAGGCTGAAATCAAAGAATTGATTGAAAAGTCAGCCTCCAGCGATGACCGGCTTATTCGTATGTATAACGAAAAAGAAACTTATGAAACCTCAGTAAACGAGGCTGAAAAAAGATATTACAGCGCCCGGGGAGAAATTGATAAGACCGAAAAAGAAGAACGTGAAATTCAACACCGGCGTGAAAGCATTGACTCCATTCTTATGGAAATGCATCATAAGCTGAGTGATATTAAAATTGAATTGAATGGGGTAAAAGAAAGGCTGTCTGTAGAATTCAACATCAATATTGATACCCTAAAGGCCCTCAAGGATACATCCGATGATGACACCACCGGTGATGAAGAAGAATTACGGCAAAAGGTTGAAAAAATACGCCACCGGCTTGAAACCATGGGTCCTATAAATCCAATGGCCATGGATGCCTATGAGGAAATTCAGGAGCGGCATGCATTTATTACTTCACAAAAGGAGGACCTTGAAAAAGCAAAAGAATCGCTTCTTACTACCATTGGCGAGATCGACATGGTTGCCAAAGCAACATTTCTTAAAGCCTTTGAACAAATAAAAACCAACTTTATCGGTATATTCCGGTCACTGTTTACCGACCAGGATGACTGTGATTTGGTATTGTCAGATTATGAAAATCCTCTGGATGCCTCCATAGAAATCATAGCAAAACCGAAAGGGAAAAAACCCCTTTCGATCAATCAGCTTTCGGGAGGGGAAAAAACACTTACCGCTACCTCCCTGCTTTTCGCCATTTACCTGCTGAAACCTGCCCCTTTCTGTATTTTTGATGAGGTGGACGCTCCGCTTGACGATGCAAATATTGATAAATTCAATCAAATCATTCAAAAGTTTTCGCAGGACTCACAGTTCATCATTGTAACTCATAATAAACGTACAATGACAAGCATCGACATTATTTATGGTATTACAATGGCAGAACAAGGCGTGTCTAAACTCGTACCGGTTGATCTCCGTCAGCTTGCCTGATCTGAATGGCCGGTCCCAAATGGCCATCACACCCACTACTGTCATATCGAACGCAGTGAGATATCTTTATCATCCGGAAAATCAAATGCAGTTGACTTTCACTTCGATAAAAATTTCTCATTGAAAAAGGCGTTAAGTCTCGCCATCCCTTTGAAGAGTGTTGCTTTTACACGAAGATTGCCCGATCCCGACAGGATAAACCATACTAACATATTAACAACCGTCATTGCCCGAATCGCGGAGCGATATCGGGCAATCTCCAAAGTTAAAGGAGGTTTGTGTGAATAAACTGATATCTGTGTGGCGTTAGGGGGATTACCCGGATAAACCGGGTAATGACGGTTTAAAACTGGTCTGAGCAGGCTCAGTCCAGTTGTGAGTTGTAAGTCTTGCCCTGCCCTTCAAGGAGATAGTTGAATACAAACCAATTGGCTTTAGCCTCATAGAAAAGACCGCTGGATAACTCTTTGGCCGGAAAAGTCAAGTTATGAAAAAGGCACAGTCTCGCCGCCACTCAATGCCGATAGCCTTTCGGGTGAGGGATCTTTACCAGGAAGATAATCTATATGCCTGCCTAACTGGCTTTAGGGCTCATATCCCGGCTGAATTTACGTTTGCTTTTCAACGGTTCACCCGGATAATCGAACATTCCGTGCATTTTAATGGTTTCGGCTACTTTGTTGGGTACAAATTCCTCCCAGCCGGGTTTGTTTGCGCGTATCATTTCCAGCACATTATCTGAAATAATATTCAGGTTATCCACTTTTGCATCAAGCATGCTCGCTATCTTGGCATTAACGGAAAGATAATTCAATAGAGGCTTCAACTTTTCCGATATTTCAAATTCCGTGAGCCGGTAGAGTTCATGAGGTGGTTTTCGCTTCAACGACGGATATACATAAAGTTTCACATTGCGCCCAAACAAAATACCAAAGGCTTCCAGAATCCCGCCGATCAGATCCTCATAATAAGACTCATCAAATACATTATGCAGGTTGTAAATACCCAGAATGATCCCTATTTTTTTGCTTCGTGTAAACTGGGACAAATATTTCACGAGCCGGTAATATTCGCCATAGCTCGAGATAATCACATTTTGCCCAAGGGAGTTCAGCAGATCCACCGTATAGAGGTATTCGGTCAGATCAATTTTATGCCCTTTCTTTTTGAAGTCCCTCAGATTCAGCTCCGCCAGTGTCATGATATTTTCTTTGTCCACATCAGGTTCTTTACAGAATTGCCTGTATCCGGAGAGCATCATATCCACATTCACATGTGTAACAGGCCGGAAGCGTCCGCGCAATATCAAGACATTTTTTTTATGCAATGATTCTGACGGCTGCAAAACATACCCGTTCCTATCAAACATCGCCAGTCTGCTCATACCATTTTTAACCAGAAGCAGACTCATCAGCCGGTTATCCACATGTTTGAAATCCGGGCCACTGATGCGGAACATATCTACTTCAACCCTCCCCTTCTCCAGGTTGTCAACAATAGAGTTGAGCAGTTCTTCCGGATTTTCAAGATGAAAGCAAGCAAAAATCAGATTTACGCCAATATAACCCAGCGCCTCCTGCTGCCAGTTAGCATTGGAATCTTTGAGCCTGACATGAAGAATACAGTCGTTGGGCGGTGCCAGAGGCGATAACTGAAATCTGATACCAATCCATCCGTGCCCCTGATTTGTCTTTTCGTAATTGATTGTTTCGATGGTATTGGCAAACGCAAAAAAACACGTATTTCTCGCCGCCTCTGTCAGCCTTTTCTGCAACAAACCGAATTCTTTATCCAGCATTTGCAAAAGGCGTTCCTCACAGACATACTTAGAGGTGCTTCCGTAAATGGCGTCGCTGAAAGTCATATCATAGGCCGATATGGTTTTGGCGATGGTTCCGGAGGCGCTTCCAACCTTAAAAAACAGTGCTGCCACCTCCTGACCGCCTCCAATTTCAGCAAATGAACCATAGATTTTCTGATCGAGGTTCAGCCTGAGCGCCCTTCCTTTTGTGGTAAGCTTTCTTAGTGGATTCATTGTTCAGCGTATTTTGTTATGTAAATTTATGTTTTTAACAATAAAACAGCCTATCCGATTCCTTCTATTTCACCTGACGCATAATTTATTTTTATTTGGGGAAATGATTAGCTAAATTGAGCCTTGTCAGCATCCAGGTAATATGGATGATGTACTTAATTATTTTTTAACTTAAACCGTAAAACATGATACAACTTGAAGTTCTTGATTTTATTACGTTGCTGATAGTTTTGGCAGCATTCTTTCTGCTGATTAATGTTAAATTCCTCAAACTACCCTCCACAATCGGATTAATGATACTTGCTTTGTCGTTATCATTGTTTATTATTTTCGGAGAAACGCTGTTCCGCACCCTCAAAGATCTATCAACCAACCTGATGGAACAATACAATTTCTCTGATGTTCTGTTTAAAGTGATGCTGAGTTTTCTGTTGTTTGCCGGAGCCCTGCAAATGGACCTGAGAACGATTGCAAAAGAAAAATGGACAATTCTCATATTAGCAACCTTCGGTGTACTGACTTCCACGTTTCTGGTAGGTACCGCCATATATTTTCTTCTGCCGTACGTAGGATTACATCTTGATTATATTTATTGCCTTCTTTTCGGGGCTTTGATCTCGCCCACTGACCCGATCGCCGTGCTGGCTATGATCAAACTGACCAAAGTTTCCAAAAACCTGGAATCCCAGATAGCCGGCGAATCCTTATTTAATGACGGCGTGGGTGTAGTAGTGTTTCTGACCATTCTGGGAATCGCTTTTCCGGCAGCCACCGGCGAACACGGTGGAGCCGAACAAATTACCGCTGGTTCTGTTGCATTACTTTTTGGCACAGAAGTGATTGGTGGATTACTTATGGGTGTTGTCTTTGGCTATATCGGCCTTAAATTGCTGGTGACAATCCCCAATGAATTCACCGAGATCGAAGTGCTTGTAACACTCTCAATGGTACTTGGTGGCGCCAGCATGGCCGAATTCCTGCATGTTTCAGGGCCACTGGCTATGGTAACAATGGGTTTGTTTGTCGGTAACAAGGGCAGGTCAAAAGAACTTGAAGAGGCGGCGGGAGAGTATGTTTACAAATTCTGGCACCTGATGGATGAAGCCATGAATGCCATATTGTTTATTCTGATAGGATTGCAGATTATACGAATCACCTGGAGTATCGACTTTATCGTTGCCGCCGCCATGGCTATCGTCATTGTGCTTGCTTCCCGGTTTATCAGTGTTTCAGTTCCCATATCTGCACTGCGTCTGATAAAAAAATATCCTAAATATACAATCAGGATCCTGACATGGAGTGGTTTGCGTGGCGGAATTTCGGTAGCGCTTGCATTGTCGTTGTATGACAAAATCAAGGAAGGGCTTGTTACGCCTCAGATAATTGATTTGATCGTTGTGATGACTTATTGTGTTGTACTCTTTTCAATAGTTGTCCAGGGTTTGACCATTAAAAAACTGTTCGCATTGGCTAATAAAGAAAGCGAGGCTGCCTCAACGGCAGAAACATCAGAGCAAGCAGGCTCGTAATACAGGCATGACCGATCAAACCTCTGGCTTTTCCGGGACACAGATCATTAAAAAGCTGGGTATAAAGCCTGACTTTTCCGTAAGGGTAGTAAATGCTTCGGCAAATTACTGGAGTTTGCTAGGTCCATTGCCCCCGAATATTCATGTTTCTTCGGAAGGCGAAATGGAGCTTGATTTTATCCATATTTTTGCATCCACTCTTTCAGGGTTGCAGGAAAATGTAATCAGCCTCAAAACCAATCTGAAAAAAGACGGCATGATGTGGATATCCTGGCCAAAGGGCAGTTCGGGTATCACTACCGATCTGAACAGGGATATTATCCGGGCGTTTATTTTACAAACTGAACTTGTGGACATTAAAGTTTGTGCCATTGATGAAACGTGATCTGGCCTGAAGTTTGTTTTCAGAAAAGAATTCAGATAAACACCATAAATTGAGATGTTGGAATTTTTCAGCTTTGAATAATAAAATAATGTCCATATTTTGGCCGGCCCAACATACAGTCAATAATGTCAACAAGAGGTGCATTTTCAAGTAAAATCGGTTTTGTAGCAGCAGCAGCAGGCTCAGCAGTAGGTTTAGGTAATATCTGGAGATTCCCGTATGAAGCCGGCCAGCATGGCGGCGGCGCCTTTCTTCTGGTTTATCTTATCTGTATTGTGCTTATCGGTTATCCGATTATGTCGGGAGAAATAACACTGGGCAGGAATACGCGGTCAAACCCCTACAGGGCTTATCATAAACTCGGAAACAGAAACTGGAGTCTGGTAGGAATATGGGGTATAATTTGTGGGATTATGTTTCTCTCCGTGTATAATGTAGTGGCCGGATGGGCTTTTGGCTATTTTATTGAAATCACATTCGGAAGTCTTTTGTCGATAAAAGATTTCGATGCACACTTCGATGCCAGTATTGCCGATGTATCTGACAATATCATTTACTCCTTTGCATTCATGTTTATAACTGCGGTTATCGTTTCGCGCGGTATCCAGGGTGGTATTGAAAAAGCATCCAAGATTCTGATGCCTTTGTTATTGTTGCTGCTTCTTGGGTTGATCTTTTACAGCCTGACGTTACCGAATGCGATGGAGGGTATTAAGTACTACCTCGTTCCTGATTTCAGTCTCATAAATATTGAAACTATCTATTCAGCCCTTGGTCAGGCATTTTTCTCCTTATCACTGGGCATGGGAGCACTGATCACATATGGTTCATACATCAGTAAAAAAGATAACATCGTCGTTTCGGCAGGGCTTGTTACAATCACAGATACGTTGGTTGCTTTTCTTGCCGGACTAATGATCTTCCCATTGGTCTTTTCAATAGGCCAGTCTCCGGCGGCCGGCCCGGGCCTTGTTTTTGTGACGCTCCCGGTTATTTTTCAACAAATAGGACCCATAGCAGGAAAGATTATCGGAAGCGGTTTCTTTCTATTGCTTTGTTTTGCGGCGCTCACATCTACTATTTCGCTGCTGGAAATACCTACCACCTTTTTGGTTGATGAAAAGAAATGGCCTCGTAAACGCATTGCATGGATCAGTGCTATAATCATATTTATTATCGGACTCCCCAGTATGTTATCACAGGGTGCAGTGGAAAGTTTAACCCATTTTCTCTACTATGAAGGACAAAGCAAGTCTGTATTTGATTTCGTTTTTGACGTATTCAGTGATATCGGATTGCCTTTAGGCGGGTTACTCATGGTCATATTTATTGCACGCAAATGGGGTATGAAAAAATTTGATGAGGAACTTTCGAAGGGAAACAGTAATTATTCCGGGTCGTTTATGAGTACCTTTTTACACATTACGATCAAATGGATCGCCCCTGTTTTTCTCGCGATCATTTTTGTGGTAACAGTGCTGCAAAAATTCTTCGGGATCCACATCTTTTAAGCTTCCTCCTTCTGACAGTAGTTTTCAAAAAGGTATTTTCCTGACCTCATCGCTAACAAGCATTAAACATCTGGTATTCATTTAGTTACATTTTTAGTAAGGCATTATAAATCAAAAACCAATAAAACTATCGTATCATCCTTGTTATATGTTAATCCCGTTTTTGTCTTTACAACACCCTGGAATTATTTTATAAAAACCTGCAACAAGGTGCCTTTCAGGCGACCTTGTTGTGGGACTAAAAACCCAAATACTGCCGCCAGGCAGTAACCGAACGCCACGTGGTGTGCCATATAGAAGTAACTCGAAGGTAAAACCCTCCCGCAAGTCCTTAGTGCCACCAACA
>JADFHN010000070.1 GCA_022567155.1 Bacteroidota bacterium | reverse complement strand
TTACTACTCGAGAGACTAGAACCTTCGACGATGAAACGGTCGCTCTTAGATATTTAAAGACTGCTAGTTTGGAAAAGAAAGCCGTTCGTATTATTGTTTGGAACGCAGATAAGATGCATGAGCTAATCGAGGCTCTTCGAGATCAAGGACACTACCCAGCTAACGTAGAGACCTATACCTTCGAGATTTCTAAGAATAGCTATCCAGGCGCTGAACAGCTTATGGAGCAGATGGGTATCTCTCATCAAGTAGAAGAGAATATTCAGTCGCATACTCCAACACCAAGGCAGGCTGCTAATAGACCTCTTTCTTCACCAGATAGATTTGAAGAAGTAAAGATAGATAGAAAGAAAGATAGATAGAAGAATGAGTTCATTCTACTATAAAACATTTGCCCGAGTATGTTTACTACCGTACATCGGTGGGACAATCATTCAGATACTCCGTATTATTTACGACTTTCCAATTAATGAAATTCCCTTTGAAATTGACTGGTTTATTGTGGTAATTGGAGGGTACGGAGGTTTAGGACTAATTATTTTTGCCAACAAGATTCCTTTTAAAAATGTTTGGGACATTATTGCTTATGGTCTTCTTATCTTTCATCTTGACGGTTCTGTAATCCTACATGCCTACCTGCTATTTATTGGCAATCACGATATACTTAATATTTTTCCTTATTGGTACAGTTTTATTGCCATCGGATATTTTTTAGCATTGGGATTTTATGTTTTCAACTTAAATAAAAAATTATACCGAACGAACAATAAATAAAAATACGAACGCAAAATCGAATAGACGATCGTAAGCAATAAACCCACAGCCTGCCCCTCACTAGATGCGGGTGTGCGCCTCTCACAGATTAACTTCCCCGTACACTTTGTCACGGGATAAACACTACGAAGCAATGCACACTATTGTACGTCCCGCCTCGGGTAGGATACAGCAGTTAATTGATTCCGAAGTTGTGCTTTCAGGTAGTAGGAAAGCATGGATTCGTGCCCTCTCCTTTTGAGTCTGGCTAAGGTAATGGTCGTTCCAGGTATCGGACTTCGAGGTCGCCCATCCTCCTATCCCATTATGACCCATTATGCGTAGAGCGGAAACTACGCGTTGGGTTAGCATACTGAAACCTGATCAACGTCAATAAACCGGGTTATGCCTGATTTGGATAAATTTGTTCAGATGGATTATATAACTTCCTGCTGCTCAATAAACACTACCATTATATTGATTATCGTGATGATGCTTTGTCAAATCCCGGGCGTACAAAACTTCGTGCATCAGGAAACTTCGCTTCAACATTTTTTCGCAACTGCTCAAGCAGGATAAGTATATCGAGGATATCGTCCGAATTACCAGGCAGGTTCTCCATCAGGTATCCCCATGCCCCAATGGAACGGTCGATGCCGATCAGCGCCACTTTGGCCGATCCATCCGAATCTTTTGGAAATCCTTCCTCTACTTCCACAGGATCAGTCATGTCTTCCACGACGCCATGCAGCGCCCGCTTGATTTTAACAAAAATCTGGTACTGGTACCATCTGATAACATCCACGGCATCGGTAAGCAGATGCAATTCATGTTCCGGGTCTGACCCGGGTAGATCCATTACCACTTTACCCTCCAGTTCGATGCCCTTGTCCTTAAATATCACTTCGGATTTGTCGAACCATGTGTTGACAATCTTTGTGTACCGGATTGCCTGCCGGGTACAAAAGTTTCTTTTAATTGCCGCCTTAATGGCCTTTTCATGTGTGTCGAATTTTTCCCTGTCTTCAGCGGTAAGGGTGAGATCGATACCGAGTTTTTCTGCATCCTCCTGAATCATTTCCATAGTGATTTTGAACATTTCACTGATTTTATCCCAGAATGCTGCATTGGAAATGTCTTTTGATTCCGGATCGGAAAAATCAGCTTCAGTGGTTGCGTAGTTCAGGCATTTCGATGTTAACGGGCACCTTTCACACCACCGGTCGCAATAATTATAAATACCCGGAATGAAGTTTCCGCTTTCAGCAAGATTACGAAGCTGGTCTTTATCCATGGCTACAAAAATATTCAAATAGTATAACTTTTTTTGCAAATATTTGGGCGCTAAAAGTATAAGTTATGATAAATTTTAAAAATTAAACAACAACAAGATGGCCACTAAGACAGTAAGGCTCAAAAAATCACTAAGAAAAATATAGGTTTATAATTTACCCTTTGTGAAACTTGCTGACTTTGAGCCTTAGTGGCTAATGCCTGTTCAAAATATAAACCTGAATAGTTACAACTATTTATATTGAATGGAATACTTAAGAAACAATGACGGTTTATCAAAATTGCCAACTGAGAACTGGCTACTGCTAACTAAATTACACATTACCCTTATCTAAACTTCGCACCACTCATATGATCCAGGGTGTGTCCGTCGAGGGTGGTGTACTCACCCATAAGGTCGGCAGTCAGGCAGGAATGAACCGGTAAAATACCGATCATATCGCCAATATGGCGTTTTTCAAACACTTCGGGCGTAACCCGGAGAATGCCGTGTTCCTGTGATACAGAACTTAAATAACACCCCGGTAAGGATTCTGACCATCCATCAGGCATCAGTTCTATCATTTTACCAAATGTACATTTTCCGTTTATCATCAGATTTTCTTTTGAAAAATGCACCCCCCCGCCATACACCACTATTTCCAGGCGTTCGCTGTTCTTAAACACCACCGGACATGCCATGGCAATTGCTATATCTGCTTCTTTACACGATCCTAACTGTGCTTGCATGAGGTCATAAAAAACAAAATTGCCCGGTCTGATGGTGTCGATACCTTTGAAATACGTCTGGGTGCAGCAGGCAGGTGTATCACCCAAAGAGAGCTTTATACCGGATTCTCCAAAATACTTCTTCAGGAAATTGAGCCCATCCACGGTATGGGTATGTATGGTCGCTATCTCTTCCAGTGACCTGGCTTTATACGTGTTACCGGAATGGCAATAAAATCCTTCAAACGTCAAAAGCCTGCATGAATTTACTGCATCGATGATTTTCCCGATCCCGGGTTTATCTTCAAACCACATGCCGGTACGATGGTAGCCCGTGTCGATCTCGATCAAAACTTTTATGCTGTTCGTTATTTTTTCAGAAATCATATTAACCGCATCAACCGAATTAATGAGGATAGTGAGACTGCATATGGATGCAAGCGCATCGATGTCGTCCACTTCGCGAGGGTTTACCGGAAACACAATAGTTATATCCTCCCACCCATCATCGGCAAAATATCGTGCCATCGTCACAGAAGAAACGGTGGCAGACTGTACACCTGCATTACTATACCATTTTGCTATCTCCCTTGACTGATGTGTTTTAAAATGAGGACTTAACGTAACCCGGTTGCTGCCGGCTTTTTCTGCCATCGCTGAAATATTCCGAAGTGTTTTGCTTTTATCGACAAGCAATGTTGGCCGTTTTAGTTTTAGCATGTTATAATTTTTAATGATAACTCCAATCCATATTTTTATTTTACATAAAAAGCCCTGCAGAGGTTATCCACAGGGCCAGTAAATCTATTCAAAATGTGCTACTGTGCTTTTACCTCCAGGCTGATACGGGCTTTTTCCCATGCAAAATTCACTGCCGTACCTGTAATGCTGTAAGCCAGCCGTTCTTCTACTTCGTCAGCCCAGTCAGGGGCAACAGGTATCCGGAGAACATCTTTATCTTCTTTATAGCTGAAGTGACCCCATGCATCCCATTCTTCATTAATAATAACGATCCAGTCCTCATTTTCATTGGGGATCATAAAAATCGCATATTTTCCGGCAGGTAATGCGTTACCATTGACGGTAACATCCCCGCTGAATTCAATGGAAGTGGTTTCGTTGGCGCCTGCACGCCAGACTATACCATACTTCTCCAACTCTCCCCACACCGTTCTGCCTTTCACCGCAGGCGATCCGTAATCAACTTTTATTGTCACACCGTCAATTTCTCCCTCCGCCTGCCTGCGAGGACTTGGAAGTTGTTCTTCAGCCGATGTTTCTTCTTCGGCATCGGCTTCATTTTTGCCTGCTTGCTGGCAACTTGTTATTGCAAACGTCATACATGTGAATATGACAAACACTGACATACGTACATTTTTCATGATAATATAAAATTTAGTTTCTAATTCAAGTTTAAATTTAGGCAATCAATTTGCTTTTTCATAAACAATTTCACCATTAAAAATCGTCATCGCTACTTCTGTATCCAATATCTGATCATCAGGTACCGTCATCAGGTTTTGTGTAAACACAGTAAAATCTGCCAATTTTCCGGGTTCAATCGAGCCCTTTACGTGCTCAGCAAATTCGCCAAATGCTGCATCCAGGGTGTACGAACGCAGCGCTTCTGCTCGCGACATCTTCTGATCCGGTTCGTACCCGCCCTCGGGCGTCCTTTTCAAGGTTTTTCGTGTCACAGATGCATAAAAGGAAGCAATCGGATCAATAGGTTCTACAGGAACATCGGTTCCGTTAATAATTACAGCGCCGGATTTCAATAACTTCTGCCACACGTATGCACTCTCTTTGATGCGTTGCTCTCCCAGCCGGTCGATGGCCCATGGCCGGTCGGACGACATGTGTATGGCCTGCATAGCAGCAATTACGCCCATTTGTCCGAACCTGGGAATGTCGTCGGGATGAATATGCTGGGCATGCTCAATTCTGAACCGGTGATCTGTAACCGATGGATGATCTTCAAAAGCCTGCTGATACCTGTCAAGCACTTCCCTGTTGGCACGGTCACCGATTGCATGTGAGCAAACCTGAAATCCATGTTCCAGCGCTTTTACAGAAGTTTCAAGCACATAATCCATCGGCAATGTTACCATCCCGAATTCGCCGGGCATATCCGAATATTCTTCGAGCAACCAGGCACCGCGGTTGCCCAGCGCACCGTCGCAGTTGAGTTTTATGGAACGCACCGTAAAAAGATGATCTGCGGTGTCAACCATGGGGCCGCGCGCATACCATTCCTTCACCAGTTCCCTGTCGGGGCCGGATATCATCACATACATTCTCACACCAAGTTTACCCTGGTCTTTGAATGAAGCATATAAGTTCATTGTTTTTGTTCCTACCCCGGCATCGTGAAAACTGGTGATACCATTACGTTGGCAGGCTTTTATGGCCAGCTCAAGGGCTTGTTTATCCTTTTCAGGGTCTGACTCTGGTAAATGTCTGGAAATAATACCCTGTGCCCGTTCGCTGAAAATACCAGTGGGATTTCCCTCTCCATCCCGTATAATTTCACCTCCTTCCATATCTTCAGTAAATCCTTCAATGGATAGCTGGTTCACCCCGGCTATCTCCATGGCTTTGGCATTGGCAAAACCTGCATGCCCGCTGGCATGTCTCAGATACACCGGGTTGTCGGGAGAAACTGCACTTAACTTTTCGTGCGTCTGAAAACCTTTTACCAGCGGTACCGGTACCGTATCCCATTTGCTTTGGTGCCAGCCACGACCAAGTATCCACAGCCCTGGCTCGGTTTTTTCGACTGCTTCAGCAACCAGCTGCACCATTTCATCATAATTCCTGATTTTGGTAAGATCAAGATTCAGTTGGCTGTAACCAAGTCCCATCATGTGCCCGTGCGATTCGATAAATCCCGGGGTCATGGTTTTTCCCTGCAGGTCAATCAACGTTGTTTCCTGAGAGATATAAGCGCGTGCTTCTTCTTCAGAGCCCGCAAAGAGAATCCTGCCATCCTTTACGGCCACAGCTTCTACCTGTGGATTTTTTTCGTCCATCGTATAAATCGAACCACCGCTGATTACCATATCAGCAACTTCTTTTTTTTCGCCCTGCCTGCAGGATAGAAAAGACAGAAATGTAAGAAATATACAGGTGGCTAATGCGGTTTTGTAATATATCATTTCAGTTCATCCGTTTAGTAAGGTACCAAGAATAGATAAAAATTTTATTATTGTAAAGTTGAATGTGTTCAATGGAAATATATTCGGAAAACGCTTCGTTTTCTTTACAGTTTTATCTGACTAAAGTTCAATTTCTATGTGTAAGAAAATTCAAATTATTATTGCTTCCCTGTTTTTCACGATCCTTTTAATATTTGCCGGCAGCCATCAGGGACATTCACAAGGTATGGGAGTTTCATTTTCATTCTTCTTTCCTAAAAACGGATCTTTTTCGGTACCAATCAGCCCTTTTTCGATACGGGGTGTGGGGATCGACCTAAACAGGTATGTGGCTATCGAAACCGGCTTTTCACTTTACCGGTTTTCGGGATTGAGCATTACGGATGTTCCTTTTGAAACCAACGACCCGGTTATGGGGCCTACCATTACCTTCATGGCTCCGCTCGAATTGGTTTTACAGGTTGGTAATACTTCACAGCAATTCAGGATCAAAGGCGGGCTGTTTTTCTTTTATAATTTCTCCAACCGGTTTCTATACGGCAACCTTGACAGGGCATTAAGAGATCTTGAAGGCTGGGATGTGCTGAACTCAGACTTTAACTATGACAACAATGTAGGTTGGGGATATGAGCTGGGAGCTGAATACATTGTATATGTCAGCAAGCAGTTCGGAATAACCATGGGAGTGAATTATTTTATTGGTGGATCCAACCTCAATATGCGTGGCAGCTACCGGGGTGGTGTGAATGGTTCGGTATTAGAAACCGTACAAGCTGCCTATCCTGATTCGATACTTGATTTAAGCGGCTGGGAAATTTCGCTGGGCGCGCTGTTCGGAAACTAATCACCGGATTTATCGTTATAGAAATCAAACCCGTAAATAATGACGCGTATCATTTTTTAAAGAATTGATACTCAGAAGATACCAGACTTTGTTTGTTTTTCATCTAAAAATGACGTTTTATTTTATTATACATTTATGTAAAATTGTATTTTTCCTATTACACTATTGACCTGTATTATTACAATATGAATAACTGATCATGCGAATATATCTTTTACTACTTTTTATTCCCACTTTGATTTTTAACTTCGGATGTAAAATACAAATGACTGAAGAAGTAATGACACTTGATACCATAGCCGAAAACTATGTAAAACTGGCTTTGAAGACCGGTCAGTATGATCCGGATTTTATTGATGCCTATTATGGTCCTGAAGAATGGAAACAAGCATTAAATACGGCTACTGAAACAGACAGTATCCCATTTGAAGAGCTGAAATGGCAGGCCACTTATCTTCTGATGGATCTTGAAGAATTGAATGTAGATGCATATGATAGCATAAAGATCTTGCGTTACCGTTATCTTCATAACCAGATCATTGCAATAAACACCAAACTTGACATGATGGCGGGCGATTTGCTTCCTTTCGATGTTGAGTCGAGAGCATTATATAATGCGGTTACACCGTACTTTGATAAAGCATATTACGACCGTTTGCTAATGGACCTGGACAAACTGTTGCCCGGAACAGGTCCAATAAATAAACGCTATGAAACCTACAGCAACTCATTTATCATTCCCCCTCACCTTCTGGACACAGTATTTAATACGGCTATTACTGAAGCAAGACGACGTACGTCTCTTTTCATAGAACTTCCTGAAAATGAGCATTTTAAAATTGAGTACGTCACAGACAAACCATGGTCTGGTTATAACTGGTATAAAGGAAACTGTTTCAGCGTCATTCAGATCAACACGGATCTGCCGGTGTATATCGAACGGGCTGTTGACCTTGCATGCCACGAAGGATACCCAGGGCATCATGTATATAATATGTTGCTCGAGAAACACCTTGTTGATGAGCGAAACTGGGTAGAGTTCTCGGTAAATCTTTTGTTCAGCCCGCAATCGCTGATTGCAGAGGGAAGTGCAAATTATGGTATCGAAATGGTGTTTCCAAATGATGAAAGACTTGAATTTGAATATAACATACTATTTCCATTAGCAGGTATTGATCCTGCAAAGGCAGATCAGTATTATGATATTCTGCAAGTGAGAGATAAGCTGAGTTATGCAGGAAATGAAGCAGCAATGAAATATCTGAACGGACAGATATCAAGAGAAGATGCGGTACAATGGCTGATGAAATATAACATGAATAGCTATGAGCGTGCACTGCAGCGCACCTATTTTTTCGATAGATACCGGAGCTATGTCATCAATTACAACTACGGCAAAGACCTGATTAAAAATTATATCGAGCGCAATGGAGGAAACGATGTAAATAAGCGATGGGCTCTTTTCAAATCCATACTTTCCACCCCGCTTACCGCTTCGATTCTTGAATAGAATCCAATGTCAGATATTATTCCTATCTGGTCCTTTTTCAGGAAAATCTATTCTGTTTCTGTATAGGTAAACTTTTTCCCTTTAAACAGATTTGAGTTAAGAGAAATATAAAATACGTTGCTATCAAACCGTTTGTACAGCGAATCATAAATATCGGTCCGGTCAGGGTTGAAGAAAGATCTGGGATAGTACTTAAACTTTACATTGGTGCCACTCCAGAACTGCAATCCCACGTGAACCGATGGTTGAAATTTTCGGATTCTGTCACTGAACCAATACGAGACTCTCTCAATTTTATCACCGTTAACAAATTTTTTCTCTTTAAAATGAAAAGCATACTCCAGATCGCCTCCTGCATACAGGAATTTGCCCTTCATGTTACCTATCTTAATTCCCAAAGGAAGGGCTACATTGTATGTTCTGAATTTCCTTCTTGTATCCGCATTGGCAGGATCATCTGCAATAAAACCAACATTCCTGAGTGCAAAACCCGAATAAATGCCAAATGATTTACCCATATCTTTATTAACCATACTCTGTATATTAATCACCGGTGCAAACCGGATCACTGCTCCGTCATTGGGGCTGTTAATAAAACTATTCCATGAGAATATGGTTTCACCACCTGAAGTAACGTACCAGGCGGACTGCGCACTTGAAGTAGATGTAATAAATACCGAAAATAAAATAAATATAAATAACCTGATCATAACTTACTGATTACTACATGTGAATTAATTAGAAATGCGGACAAATATAAACAACAAAGCTAATACAAACATTAAGCCATTAATGGATTAAATTTTTGAATAGAAAGTTGCATTTAATATAAAACAGTCTGATCATTAAATATTTTTCAAAAGCAGTTATTTTATTTGCAGAAAACTTATATCGGTGTATCCTTTTCATAATTTTGAATAAAAAATTAACAACTGACATGAAATCAAAATACCTGATAACATTCGGCCTCGTAATGTTTCTTTATGCCTGTGACGACAAAAAAAATAATGCAATTCTTGTAGATGAAAGTGAATATCCTCCACTCACGGTCAGCGCGGTGAAAACGCCGTACGCTGATAATCCTGACCTGATAAAAGTTTCTGCAACTAATACCGAAGGGCTGACTGAGGAGGGCGATTATCTGTACGGGCTCCGTAACGGAATATGGACGGAATATCATGCAAACAATTATCCAAAATTGGTTACTGGTTATGTAGAAGGCAAAAAACAGGGTTTGTGGATTTCACTGGATAACCGTGGTCAGCTACTGGAACGGGCATATTACCATAACGATCAACTCCACGGTGCATATATAATATATAACCGGTCACGGATCAAGGAAGAATATTTCTACGCTGACGGTTTACTTGAAGGACCGGTTAAAAAATATTATCCCAATGGCAATATTCTGGAGGAGAGCAATTATAAAAATGGTAACCTTGACGGGATTGCCAAATGGTATGACCAGGAGGGAAACGTAACGATTGAATACGAGTACAAAGACGGGGAATGGCTAAATAAGGAAGAATAAACAAAATGATGGGTAAAAGTGTAGTTGATATACAGAACGCAATGTATATGTTGTAATAAGAATGCAGGATTTATATCAGCTATCTTCAAAAAAAATCAGAGTACCACCTGTTTCGTTCATTGACAGAATCAGGAATCTTGGACCGGGATTTATTCTTTCTGCGGGGATTGTGGGGTCAGGGGAACTGATAGCTACCACTACCCTTGGCGCCCGGGCCGGATTCATCACTTTCTGGGTTATACTTGTGAGTTGTGCTGTAAAGGTGGCTGTGCAGATAGAATTTGGAAAACACACCATACTGACCGGAAAGACCTCCATGCAGATTCTGAATTCATTGCCGGGCCCAATTTGGGGAAAAGCCCGATGGCCGGTATGGCTCATGCTATTTTTTATGACAATTAAATTTGTGCAGGTAGGCGGCATCATCGGAGGAGTTGCCATCATTTTGAATATAGCTGTGCCGGAAATGAGTATTGCATTCTGGTGTTTTATAACTGCTATTGTTGTTGCCCTCTTAATTTTCAAAGGGTATTACAAAATGATTGAAGGTTTCTCGCTGATAATGATAGCCTTATTTACGGTTTTTACGGCCTTGTCATTATATTTTGTCCAGTTCACCTCGTTCGCCTTTTCCATCGAAGATGTTTTATCAGGGTTAACGTTTCATTTACCAAAAGAAGCTGTGGCCGTGGCCATCGGCGTTTTTGGAATCACTGGAGTCTCCGGCGAAGAAATTATATATTATAATTACTGGTGTCTTGAAAAAGGATATGCCCGCTACACCGGTCCGGAAGAAAATTCGGCCGCATGGCGCCAAAGAGCCGAAGGGTGGATAAAAACCATGTACCTGGATGCCTTTGCCGCTTTGGTGACTTATACCGTTGTTACAGCGCTTTTTTATCTGCTCGGCGCCAGTGTACTTTATTCACAAGGGAAAATACCGGAGGGTTATCAAATGATTGAAATCATTTCAGCAATCTATACCGAATCCCTTGGCCCCGGCGCAAAAACCGTATTTTTAATCGGTGCTTTTTTAGTGCTATTTTCTACCTTGTTTGCCTCACTTGCCTCGTGGACTCGATTGTTTCCGGATATTTTTGGCCAAATCGGCTGGATAGATTTTCATGACATGAAACAACGAAAACGGTATATTGCCATATGTGCCTGGACTTTCCCTTTCATCTGGGCAATACTTTTTATTTTTATCCAGCTTCCGGTGGTTATGATATTGTCGGGAGGTATTGTGGGATCCTTCATCCTTTTTTTAATTGTATTTGCAGTGATTCATATCCGGTACAAACAAAAACACATTCATTTTATACCCGGTTTGAAATATGACACCTTTCTATGGGTAAGCATTTTGTCAATTTTTCTGGTTGGTGTGTATGGGTTAGTCAGGCTAATGTAAATTAGATCTGGTGCGATATAGAAGAATAATTCACATCTGAATAGCACAAACGGGTATGTTTTCAACACATTTGACGAGAAATAAATCAATTTATCGGATAAAAATACAATTCACGTCTTTTTATTTGGTAAATTTAATTATGATTAGCAATTTGTTGGGCTCTGTATTTGACTCTTGACACCATGCAGCAGATAATTAAATCAATTAATGTAAAGAAGGACTTAAAGATAATTCTTCTCACACTAATTTATTGCCTGGCAGCCTACTTTGCCTTCCAACTGGCATTTGACACACCACTCAATGTTCCGGTGTGGCCTGCAGCCGGTATCGGACTTGCTTTTCTGATACTAATGGGCAGAAACACATGGCCGGCTATTGCATTAGGCACGCTGCTCACCCAGGTATTTGCCTACTGGCACTTTGCCGGGGTAACTTCGGAATTTATGATCCTCATTGCAGTGTTAACGGCTTCCGGCACCACATTTCAGGTATTGGCAGGCAATTTTCTTTACAAAAAATTTATTAGTTCAAAGGAAAAAACGTCATTTTCCCGGTCAGTTGATTCTTTTACTTTTTTATTTATTGCGCTTTTCGCCGGACTTATAGCCCCTACTATGAGCATGCTCTCCCTTTATTTAACCGGCGTAATAAGACCGGAAGCTATTCTGAATACCTGGTTTTCGTGGTGGATTGCCAATGTGGTCGGAATTCTGCTTTTTACACCATTTATTCTTTCTTGGACCAGGGTATTGAAATTCCAGGTCACCATGAAAAAATTGCTTGAAGGTTTGTTGTTCTTAATCTGTATTACCGGTGTGCTTGCCCTGTTCCGCGTCGAGTCACTTGCCGGTACCGTTGAAAAAGCGTTCCCTTTTCTGGTTATTCCTTTTTTAATGTGGCTTGCCTTCAGATTCAGACTGACTGTTGCACTATCGGTAATGGTTATCGTTTCTATTTCTGCTATTTACCGTACCACGCACGGACTTGGCCCTTTTGCAGTTCAGGATGTCTATAATTCAACGCTGCTTCTTCAGGCATTTATCGGAGTGATCAGCATTTCAACTTTGATTATATCTTCGACCGTAACCGAAAGGAACCAGATACAAAAGCAACTTGAACGTTTCAACGAAAACCTTGAAAGCAAGGTTAACGAACGCACCAAAGCCTTGAACAATGAAATTACGATAAGTACCAAAGCAGAACAAAAACTTAAAATATCAAACCGCAATCTTCGGAAGACAAATGCAGAACTGGATAATTTTGTTTACAGCGTATCGCATGATCTGCGGGCTCCTATTGCTTCGGTTCTTGGCCTGATCAATCTTGCCCGAAAAGACAGGTCAGAGGAGATGGCGATGAAATACCTGAAAATGATTGAAGAAAGCGCCATTCAGCAGGATAAATTCATCAAGAAAATTCTGGATCAATCCAGAAACGCCCGCCTGGAAATACGCAAAGAGGAAATTATGTTTGACAGGCTTATCTCCGAAACATTCAACCAACTCAAATATGTTGACCTTACCGGGAATGTATCGAAAAACATTAATATTAATCAGGATAAACCCTTTTACTCTGATACGTGGAGGCTAAAAGTAATTTTCAACAACTTACTTTCGAACTCCATACGTTATAAAAATGGCAATCCGCCTAAAATTGATATCGATATCAATGTGGAAAACAATGATGCTCATATCATCATCAGAGATAACGGAAAGGGTATAGCGAAAAAACATATACGTCATGTCTTCAAGATGTTTTACCGGGCTACAGACGAAAATGCCGGTTCGGGTCTTGGATTGTATATAGTAAAAGAAACCGTAGAAAAACTACACGGAGCTGTCAAACTTTCGTCAAATGAAGGAAAAGGCACGGAAGTGGATTTACATATTCCCTCATTGATCTGAATCCGGCCGGATTAATATCAATCCTGCCGGTTCCAGTTGCTTCTTACTTCGAATGTCCATACTTTTTTGAATACCTCTCAAACAGCGCCTGTTGCTTATTGTCCAGCACAATGGCTTTTCCGCTGATGAAAGCATGACTAAGGTTATTTGTCCCAAAATCGAATGCATCCCCTTCTGATACAAATAGCGTGGCGTCTTTGCCCGCCTCCAGGGTACCTGTTCTATTATCGATCCCAAGGATTTTTGCCGTATTGGATGTTATCATTTTTAATGCTTCCTCTTTGTCAACTCCGTAAGCAACGGCCGTGCCTGCATAAAAAGGTAGGTTTCGGGAATTGGCAAGCATACCCGTGTGGCTTAATGCAACCATTACACCTGCATTACTCAATAAATAGGGTAGTTTAAAAGGAAAATCATAGTCTGCGTCTGCCCGTGAAGGCATGCTGTGGGTGGCAGGAAGAATTACTGCAATGTTATTTTGCCTGAGAAATTCCCTGGCATGCCATGCTGCGTCTCCCGTAACCACTGTAATACGCTTTACACCATGATTCTGAGCAAACTTCACACTTTCAACAATACCCTTTGGATCATTTGTATGCAGAATCAATACTTTGCTGCCATCAAATAGCCCTGACATCGCTGACATTTTAATATTAACAGGCCTGACAGCCAGTTTACTATAAGAAACTGCATCATTAAAATGCTTTTCCAACTCATGTACATTCTTATCAAAGTTCTTATTAGGCTCTCTTTTAACCGTAAAAGTTGAAAAATCGAATCTCCGGGTCATGCGCGCTGGCCAGTTCAAATGTATAGCCACATCAACCGTATGGGCTGCATCCTCCCAGTTCCATCCGTCAAGTTCTACCACAGAAGATGTTCCGGAAATGATTCCTCCCGTAGGTGTAGGTTCGGCAAGCAGAATTCCATTGAATCGTAATGTTGGCGAAATTTCCGAATCTGTATTGTAGGCGATAATAGATCGGACATTTGGGTTAATGGAACCCCGCTCACTGTTATCGCTCATGGCCCGTATCGAACTTACTTCCTGAAGTCCGAGTTGCGTATTGGGCAGTATAAATCCCGGATAAATATGCTTTCCTGATATGTCTATCACCTCATACCTGCTTCGGTCCGTTTGATCGGTTGCCGCATCAGCCACAATTGTCAGTTTACCGTTTTCAAATGCGATTATAGCGTTCTGAATCACATTTCCGTTGCCCAGGTGGGCTACTCCCCCAACCAGCATTATCGGATTCTGCTGGTTATCCGCCGGCACCGGAACCTGTGCCATCAAAAACACCTGATGCATCAGGATTGCAATTGTTGAAATTATATATCTGATATTTTTCATCGTTTTTTATTAGTTAATTGGTTAGCGAAATTCTACAAAACGTGCCACGCCGAGTATATCATCACAATGGAATTCAATTTGCTCTGGCGAACCTCCCTTTTTTGTTTTGGCTCCATCCTTTTTGGCATCTTTCATTTTTTGTATCAACCTGGCCCTTTCTTTTGTGATCTCCTCATTTATTCCGGCGTCTTTTTCCAGATCGAAGTACACGATTCCATCAATAATGGTTTTTTCAGCTTTGGCATAAATTGATAGCGGATTATCTGACCATAGCACAACATCGGCAGATTTCCCTGTCTTTATGCTACCCATCTGATCATCAAGATGTAAAAGCTTTGCAGGATTCAGCGTAACCATTTTCAACGCATCTTCTTCACTCATTCCTCCATACTTGATCGATTTTGCCGCTTCCTGGTTCAACCGTCTTCCGGTCTCACGGCTGTCGGAATTAATGACCGTTACAACACCTTCATTGTGCATAATAGCCGCATTGTACGGTATGGCATATCGCACTTCCCACTTATAATTCCACCAGTCCGAAAATGTGGAACCGCCGGCGCCATGTGCTTTCATTTTATCAGCAACCTTGTAGCCTTCAAGTATGTGTGTAAAGGTATTGATGTGGAAATTAAATCGTTCAGCAACGTGTATAAGCATGTTTATTTCAGACTGTACATAAGAGTGGCAGGTAACAAAACGTTTTCCTTCGACGATTTCAAGCATGGTCTCATGCACCAGATCTCTTCGTGGTTTTATCACGCCGGCTTTTGCTTTTGCAGAAAGCCGGTTATAGTCATCCCATGCTTTTTTATATTCAAGTGCATTCGTAAATGCATCCACATACACCTGCTCAACCCCCATCCTGGTTTGAGGATACCTGATGGAATTGTTGTTCCTGGAGCGTTTCACATTTTCACCCAACGCAAATTTTATAAATTCATCTGCCCCTTTGATTTTCAACTCTTCAGGCGCTGATCCCCAGCGAAGTTTAATGATGGCCGATTGGCCCCCAACCGGGTTGGCAGACCCGTGCAGAATCTGAACAGCTACAACACCTCCGGCAAGCGCCCGGTATATATTGATATGTTCTGAATTAATTACATCTTTGATTCTGACCATACCCGAATTTGTGGCAACATCATTAATAGAACTCGCTGCAATATGTGAATGTTCGTCGATAATCCCGGGTGTCAGATGTTTGCCCGTTCCGTCAATGATACGTGCATTGGCTGACGACAGATTTTTGCCAATTTGGGCAATCTTTCCGTTTTGAAGCAGTACATCCGTATTTTCAAGCACTCCTTCGTTCTCGTTAGTCCAAACGGTTGCATTTTTTATCAGGATTGTCTCCTGTTTTGGCAGCACAGATGTACCGTGAGCTACAAAAGGATAAATAACCTCACCGATTTCAGGTTTTTTATCTTCTTCTTCTTCTTCCTTTTCTTCCTTTTCTTCCTTTTCTTCCTTTTGCTCAGCCTCCGAGATATAGGTCGCTGTCCAGCTCACCCAGGCGCCGTCAGCAAGCTGCCCTTCACCGGCAAATCCTTTCGTTTTCCCATCGGGCGTATCGGTATCCCATCCGGATAACCGTATGCGTCCTTTTTCCTTTTCAGGTTCAAAGCTCATGGTGATCAATTCACCGCTGAGTTTTATATCAACCTTCACATCGGTTGAGTCGTTTATTTTGATTTCGGCCTTATGACTACCCGGCTTGCCTGTAATTGACAGGTTATACTTGGTGTCTCCTACGGCCAGTTCATAGGCGCCGCTTTGGTCCTTTGTATCCAGGTCTTTCAACCTGAATCGCCGGCCCCGGATCCAATTTTCATGGATGATTGCCTTTTCGGCAAATATGTTTTCAGAAGTGATTAAGAAATTAGCTATCATGCCACTTCGCAGGCTACCCACATGGTTACTCATATTTACCATACCGGCCGGGTTTGTTGTCAGCGCTGCCAGGGCTGATTTTTCGCTGAGTCCGTATTTTATGGCTTTGCGAAGATTGGGGATAAAATCCTTCTTGTTTTTAAGTCCATGCGTAGTAACAGCAAACCGAATACCACTTGATTCAAGTGCTGCAAGGTTTGCCGGGGCCATTTCCCAATGCTTCATATCTTTCAGCGAAACGTTTTCGGCGTCGAACGGATCCTCCACATCATACGCATCCGGATAGTTTACAGGGATGATCATTCTGGCATTGGTGGCTTTTATCTCTTTTATTCTCTGGTACTCATCGCCACCGCCTTTTATGATGTATTGTTTCCCAAACTCATCCCCTACTTTATCCGCTCGCAGGGTATTAAGCCAGCTATTTGCTTCAAATATCTGGGGAAGCGACTGCAACTGTAACCAGCTTTCAAGCGATTGGTCTTTAAAGGGCCTGGGATTCTGACTTCCATACCATTCAGCATCCATGTATGTTTGACGCAAGAGGGCAATAAATCCCATAATGGAAACAGGATAGTTCTGACGTGAAGTGCCGCGGTTAAATGAATATTGTGCTGCTGCCTTTTCCTTTAGTAGTTCCTTATTGTCGGTTTCCTCACCAAGGGTGACAAAGGCTGACGAACCTCTTGAGATGCCGTCGGCACGGAATGTGAGCACAGCGCCAAAGCCCTGTTTTCTCCAGGTTTCGGCTGATTTGGTATCTACACTGAATTCTTCTGCGGCATTGTATTCCGACTTTATAGCCTGGTTGGCATTGTAAGCCCCCTTGGTTTTTGACTGAATTTGCTCCGCACCTCTACCAAAAGGACTTCTTTCCTGGGACTGTTCCAATTTCGGCAGCCCGTAGCTTGTATAAATATCAATAAACCCGGGATAGATAAATTTACCGGAAAGGTCTATCTCCGTATATCCCGCAGGTACCGATACATTCTGGCCCACTTTTTCAATTTTACCCGACCGTATCAGCATAGTCGCATCGGTGAGTGTGGTTTCGGGATCAACTACGATGGTCGCATTGCGAAGTGCATATGCATTTTCGCGTTTATCCAGCACATCATTTCTTGGAAATGTTTCCTGGGCATAAAGCCGGCCGGAAAAAATAACAACTGTCAGGAAAAGAAATAAATTTCGTTTCATCAATTACATTAGATTTTGGTTTGGAATAGATTATCAAAAGGCAATTTAAATCAAAATTCAATTGATCTTAACAACTGTTTTTGATAAACGGAATAAATTGTACTTGGAAAAAATAACTTCATCAATAAAGTCATAAATGTGAATAAAATAATTATAAATGATGACAAATGTCATTTATTAATTGTTACAGGCAGCGTATTTTTGAATCGGGTTAAATAAATAATTTATAACCAAATTATATGGATATTCCTGTTGAGCTACAACCGCGTAAGGAAGAGAAGTATGCCCAGCACCGAATCAAATCACCATAATATCCGCCTATGAAAAAACTTTGGAAATATCATGCATTACATCATTATAAATATCCGGAAACAAAAGCATTTGGCGTAAGTACCCTGCTATGGGATTAAGTAATTGGTACATTGCCCGAATAAGGCTTTGGTTTCCAGCAGATTAAGGCTGCTCCTATTCTTTATATCTTTTCACTTACCAGCGTTACCTTAGGAGCAGCCTTTTTTTTATTACATTGTGGTGAAATACGTTTGATTTTGATAAAAAAATCCTTCCCCCACTCGCTTACCTTATTGGTACTTTTTATCCTGATCAGTATGATTTTGAGTCATCTAATTCCTTCGGGAGTATATGACCGCCAAACAGATGAACAAACCGGCCGTGAAATAGTTATTTCCGGAAGTTATCATGAAATTCCGCCTTCACTTGTTGGTTTTTTTGATGCCATTGTGGCTATTTCGAAGGGTATGATAGCAGCAAGCGATATCATATTTCCCGTTTTTCTGATCGGAGGCGCTTTTACGGTGGTTGACCAGACGCATGCGTTGAAAAAAGGGGTATCCTGGCTCACTATCCTGTTTCACGGTAAAAAATCAATCATCATAATACTGGTTTCAATAGCTTTCGCAACGGGCGGAGCCCTGGAGTATATGCAGGAGGAGATCATTGCTCTGATTCCCGTTCTGCTTATCCTGACAAACAGACTTGGGTTTAAGCCAATGGTTGCGGTTTCCATGAGCGCGGGATCAGCATTTGTAGCATCTTCGTTCAGTCCGATCAATCCTTTTCAGGTTAGGATAGCTCAAAAGCTTGCACAAATTCCCTTATTGTCCGGGGGATGGCTTCAGAAATGTTTTCCTTTTAATTGCCATCAGTTTTTGGATATTCCGGACCATACGTTATGCTTACAAAACACGAACGGATCCTGTTTTGGTGAGCATGATCCCACGGATCGAAGCTTAGATGTCAGGTCTTATCATTTTGGTTCGGGTCTTACCGACCTGATCACACCTACCAATGGCGCATTAATGGTCATTCTGGCGGCCGTAGGTATCAAATACGATGAGTGGTTTGGTTTCATCATAAAGAAATACCTGCTTCTGCCGGGGCTGGGGGCGGTTGCCATCATTGTTTCTATCAATATCGGGCTGAGTTGAACATCCAATGAATTTGGATGGATTAAAAGCTCTGGTAGATTCTTTAATGCCCTTTATTGTCTCAATATTTCCTAATCCTGTGGCTGACATTGTAAAAATTTCAGTTAATTTTCCAACTGATTATGAATGGGGAAGCTACGATATTGCAAATTTAACATTACAGAAAACAAGTAGCAGTAATTGGTGGAATGCAGGGGCGTCTTCATTAGGCCAAGCTGGAAATCGCTATGGCGCAGAATATCAAATTGATTCGAGAAATACAGATATAATGTTTGGTTTGTCCTTAGTCACAATGTAGCGCCACTTTACTTAGATAATTCTATTTATAATGCAAATGCAGTTATAAGAAAAATTAATCAGTGATCTTAATTTTATGATATTCCATGTAAGGTTCTATGTTTTATTGCTTGTTAGTTTTATAACGAGCATTGATTTGAATGCACAAAACCTGAATTTGTCTTTAGGAACCGGTTTTGGAAATGTAGACAAAAATATTGAGTTTCCGCCCAACAACAACATTTTTATGACGATAAATAGAAAAATTGAATATATCAGGGCAATACAATTCGGAGCCGGTATAAACATAGATAAGAACGTTGAAATAGGAGGTGAGTTTTCTTATTCATGGGCGATTTTAAAC
>JADFHN010000011.1 GCA_022567155.1 Bacteroidota bacterium | reverse complement strand
TACGACGGCATTTTTTTTGGGCGCATTGGCATAATGATGAATATCATTTTCCCCTTCTCCTCCGCAACCAATTGCGGCTATATATAATTTATCACTGGGAGCAACATGCCCCAGTCCGCTTACGGTAAAGCTTGGAACGATGGAAAAAGCAGCAACGCCTGTTGATGCCATTTTCACAAACTTCCTCCTTGATAGGCTGGAAAGATTTGTCTTTTTATTTTCTTTCATCTTTGAAAAATTAGTTGAAATATTTTTTACACACGTTATCTGGTATTATGAATTTCCTGTATGCTTAGAGTCTGTCTATAAAGTCCGTAATTCAAAAAAATGAATGATTTTTTATATTGACCCACCCCTGCACCCCTCCAAGGAGGGGAATAATTGGTATTCATTTTTTTTGATTTTCCAACCATCATTACTTTAAAAACAGACAGTTAATAGCTGCATACTCACCTGATCAATTTTTAGGTCTATCCCGGATTTCCATACCGAACGGCACCAGGGCCAGTGATGCCATTTTAACATGCTGCTTTGCAAATGGCAAGCCGATAATCGTTATTCCAAACAGCAGCGCCAGTATTAAATGAGTCACTGCAAGTTCAATTCCTGCAAACAGCACCCAGATAATATTCATCAGAATGTGAAGACAGCCGCCTGTTCTTTCAGTTTTTATTGCTTCCTTCCCGAAAGGGGCAGTAGCCAGCACAGCCATTTTCATGGTTTGTACGCCAAAAGGAATTCCTATTATGGTAATAAAAAGTAAAATACTGCCAACTATATAAAATATGACAATGATGAAACCTCCCAGTAAAAACCAAAGCAAATTCCCTGCCGTATTCATTCGTTTGTGATCAATGTTTTTGCAAGATACAACTGCAGCACCTTGTTTTTTGAGTTTGATTTAAACGTAAAGGCGGTTCCGTTTGTATTGGTTATTCCCAGCACAAAACGAACCCCTGCTTTACCGTATGATTTGTTATAGCTGATACCTAAAATTCCGCTCAAATCAAAATTATTTACGTTATCCCTGATATCGAACTTGTCGCCTCCGTCATACTGTACCGCACGTAGCAGGTAAGCCGGTTGCAGGCCTGCTTCCAGGGCCACGTCCTCACTAAAATAGACGTTTAAAATAACAGGCAACGTCAGATAGGTATAATTGAGCTTCAGGTTATTGATGTCGGTAGAGCGGGCTCCCTGGAATGACACAAGCAGTTCTGTCTGAATGCCCAGCTCCTGAAACATGCGGTTTTCTGCATAGAATCCGAAGTTATAACCCAGTCTTGCTGATGAGCCCGTCGCGGTTCCTCCTAATGTAGAAACATTGAGTCCCCCTTTAAATCCAAAGGTGTGTTGAGATTGGGCCTGTAGTGAGCAGGAACAAATAATCAGTGCTAAAAGAAACAAAAATATTCTATGCATTATTTATCTCATCAAATCCGGGAATGAATTTTCTGAAAGATAAAAAATATACTTGTAACCCTTATTTTCCTGCTTTGAAAACTTCCGTATCGGGATGGAATGCGTACCAGGCAAACCAGAATGAAGTCATGTAGGGCAGTTCTTCGTCATTTTCGTCTGAAATCCGGGCAGTTTCATTTTTCTCCTCAAAATATACTTTCAGTATTTTACCATTAAATTTATCTGCTAATGGATACGACGACAGTTTCTTTAATTCTTCGTACGGGTAAGCTTTGAATTTCCCGTCAACTTCGATGCCGATAATCATCTCCTTTTGGTGATAATCGTAATTCCGGTTGCTCACCGGAAAATATAACTGCTCGCTATCGTCATAACCCGTATAGGGTGTTCTTGTATAATCGCGGTTAAATCCCGTTTTGGTGGAAAGCACCGATGTGTTGGGGTGCCTGCTTTTCCAATCCCCCCAGCTTGTATTGGATGTAGGTATTATTTCGAGTTTCGTTCCTTTCATTGGACCTGTCACTGCTTCAGACATCAACTGCGACCACAATGATTCGGATTGCCTGTCGTACAAAAGTACATCACTGTTATAAAGTAACCCCGATACCCCAAATGTCCTGGATTTGCCACCAATTTTGGCCAGATAGGCAACGCCAGAACCACACAACGGGCAATAGGTAATTACAACAGGGGTTTTATTGAATTTGTCATTCACAATCTCGTGATAATTCATGATGGCTATCGGATATGCCCTGGCAATGCCATTCACTATTACGCCCAGCACCCTTGAATCGTCTGCATAGCCGGCCTTTCGGGCTTCGATAAACGTTGGTTTGTCGATGGAAGGGATGCCGTCTCTCGGGGGTCCGCCTGATCTGATCTCGCTTATCGGAATTGCAGAACCTTTCAGGTCAAACCCGTTCAGGGTTTGCGCTTTGGTATGTGATATGACTCCAAACAGGAACAGGATAATAATTGAGCGTTTACAGAATTTCATTGCAATGATCTTTAGGAAGAAAACTCATTACATAATAATAAAGTTCGGAAGGATTTATTACACAGTTCAGATTCCCTGATCTAAATTAAGGTCTGATTCGCCGGGCAACACCGGATCTTTCCATTCGAAGTAGGCTTTAACCGCATTTTTCCCGCTATCGATCAACGCGTCAATTTTAGCTTCAGGTAGGTTGAAGTCAGTGGTCTGTACATCTAATGTATCAATAAAAATAGTACGGCCCCAGTCATTTTTATGAAGGTGTTTTTTATTGGCCATTTCCATCATGAAGTTGATCAGGGCGCCGGAATATTCCTTGATATTTTTGATCTGTTCAGGAGGCGTTGCCCAGTTGCGCCTGGCATAGTCGATCACTTGTTTGGAATCGAGACGGAAACCCAGGGTTTCATGGTTAAAAATGAAGCCTTTTTCATCATTATAATCAAATTCTTCTCCGTTTTCAGGATTTACCAAATACCGTTTATTATCAAACAGGTGCACCGGATAATTGAGCGAAACCCCGCCGTCAACCATAATGTCAGCGCCAAATCTGAATGATTGAAAGTACAGGGGAATCCCCATCGACATTCTTACCGCATCGCGAATAGGCGTATCCGGGTGGTGATCGGTTTCGTGTGAAAAAAGCTGAGCTCTCTGCTTGCTTAAGTTTGTAGCCACCATATACAGATGCCTGAATCCCTTCGCTCCTGATGCTACTTTATCTGCAAGTTCGTTAAAAGTAAAATCAGGTTTCCCGGTTTTTCTTTTGATAAGGGTGCCGATAAATTCCTGAAACATTACGCCTCTGTTCCAGCCATACTTATTGATAAGCCGCCAGATATTGGCGCCAAACCAACTATTGTCAGCAAAAGAACTGAAATCGGTTTTAATAATGATATCCGACACTTCCTGATGCGTGTAACCGAGCGCAAGCAACGTTGCGTTGATGGCTCCAGCAGAAGTGCCGGCAACACGAACGATACCATTAAGAAATCCTTTTCTATCCAGAACAGCAAGTGCACCGCCATAGGCAATACCTTTTACGCCACCCCCTTCAAATATCAGATTTTTATATTCTACATCCATTTTTTTTGTAACTAATTATTGATTGACATGATTAATTCTGCAATCGCAAACTTGGCATACATCGAATCCGGTTGGGCAAACTCATGATTTACTTCAACCACTCCCAGGAAATACACGCGCTTCTCCAACTCAATAATTTCAAATCTTTTTCTGTAGATGCTTCCTGTACAAATAATACTGTCATTCTTATCAAGCAAATCATACCGTGAATAATCCCCGGAGTATTTCTTTGTAGCTATTTTCAACGGGATCGGATCAAAATCAAAAACCGCAGAAAAAGGAGGTAATCGCGGGCTGACAATGTACCGGTCCGACTTTTTGATTTCAGTAAATAATCCTGCATTGTACATTGTATTATTTTCCAGTACTCCATGCTGAAATGGTTTTGTGCCCGATGTTGTTACTTCAAACTTTCCATCTTGCCTTCTTTTAAGCAACATGGACAGGTTCATCCATGGATTTATTTCAGGATTTTTAATTTTTTGATCGGTTCCCTTGACCATAAAATCGACTGGTTCGCCACGCGTGTCGAACGCCATCCATTTTGAGGAAGGAGGTTCAAAAGTTACTTCTTTTTGCTGGTAATACAATTGCTGATTAATAAACCATGCAGAACCAATCAAAACAGCCACTGTTCCGGTAAACTTCATCGCACCTATTTGCATAGAATTGCCCGAGGTGCCGCCCAGGAACCGGTAAACAAGTGAAGAAATACCTGTGCCAAGAAAGACTGCAACCAAAATTGGTTTTGCACCAAAATAATAAAGCATGATACTCCCCAGAAACCCCAGAAGCAAGGCAGCGAGAATTACCATGTTTTCAAAACGGGAATGATTTTCTCTTTGATCAGTCATCAAAACACGCGCCGGATTTTGAAACTTCATCAAAATACGAAAATTATTGTTATGTTCTAAAATCCGGCACTGGAATAACTTAGAAGAAAAAAGATCATTTGTCCTATTAATTCGGACATCATGAAACTTTTTGTAAAAGAGGTTCGTTTATATATTATATATCAGAAGCGATTCGCTTCTTCATAAGGTTAAGGTTAGGTTAGCAGGTGCTCTGAAAGCAGAGCACCTCTTCTTTTTACTCACTCAGCAATCTTTCAATTCACAATCTTCATCCTTGTATTCCAGTTCCAGCGTAAGATGCTGTACGTTCGATACCTGTGTAATTTTTCTGATTTGTTTTTTCAAATCAATCTGATCTGGTTTGCTTAAATCGTCAGTTAGCTTCACATGAATTGTCAGTATATGCGTTTCTCCGTCGAGGCTCCATATGTGCAGGTCATGAATCGACTCCACTTTATGGAGGCTATTTATCTCTTTTGCAAGCAAATCAAGATCAATATCTGCAGGTATCCCCTGCATAAAAATTCCGGATACTTTCAGTATATTTCGTACCACCTGGTAAAGTATAAACAGGGTAAAGCTGACAGACAGCAGCGGATCAAGAACCGGAATATACGTAAAATGCATTATCACAGCCCCAATCAAAACGGCAATCCAGCCAAATATATCTTCCCAAAAATGCCAGAGAATTATTTTCTCATTTAATGAGCGTCCCCGATGCAAACGCCAGACGGCTATGCCATTAAAAATAACTCCGAGTATGCCAAGAACGATCATTCCTCCTGTATCGGGGTTCTGCGGATTGAAAAGGCGCGGAACGGCGTGGATGAGAATGACAGCAGATCCGGATATCAGGATCAAGCCGTTGATAAACGCAGCCAGCAGGCTGAAACGCCCGTATCCATAGGTAAAGCTTGCATCCCTTTTCTTTCCGGCTACCTTTTCGAGATACCAGGCAAGACCCAGCGATACACTGTCGCCCAGATCGTGCAGTGCGTCAGCCAAAATGGCCACACTGTTGGTAAACAACCCTCCTGCTAATTCAATTATACTGAAAGAGAGATTCAGCCAGAAAGCTGTTTTCAGGTTTTTGCTCCTGTGGCGATGGTGTGCGTGATGATCTCCCAACTGCTTATGGTTTTAACAGGTAAAATTACCAATTGAGACAGGGTTTTAAAAAGAAATGGACGAATCATTAAAAAACAACCTGCATTTTTCAGAACTTTATTGATGAATTATATTGTTTTTTCAAAATTATAAATGAATACTATACGACTGACCGGTAAGATAACCCTTGTGCAGCTTGAGTACATAATTGCAGTGGATAATTACCGTCATTTTGCAAAGGCTGCCGAAAACTGCTTTGTAACCCAGCCAACGTTGAGTATGCAGATACAGAAACTTGAAGACCAGCTTGGAGTGATCATTTTTGACCGAAGCAAACAGCCGGTGGTGCCTACTGAAATTGGCAAAAAAATTATCAGCCAGGCCCGGATAATTTTGAATGAAACCAAAAAACTGAATGACCTCATTCAACAGAAAGATAATGAGATTAGAGGGGAACTGCGTATCGGGATCATACCGACAATAGCTCCGTACATGCTACCCCTGATTATATCAAAATTTATTGATGCATATCCATTGGTAAATGTGAAAGTGAAGGAACACATTACTGAACATATCGTAGAAAAACTCAATAAAGGCCTCCTTGACGTTGGAATTCTGGCTACTCCGCTCAACGATCCTGCCATCATCGAAAAGCCGTTGTTTTACGAGCTGTTTGTCGGGTATGTTTCCAGCTCTTCAGCGTTATTCAATAAAGAAAACATAAGCTTCGACGATCTGAAATCAGAAAATATATGGATACTAAATGAAGGTCATTGTTTCCGGGAACAGGTCATCAATATTTGCAACCTGAAATCATTTCCACCTCAAAATTCTTCTTTTACCTATGAAAGCGGTTCTATTGAAGCCATCAGACGGCTGGTGGACACATATGGAGGAGTTACCTTGGTGCCTGAACTTGCCACAATCGGTATGGATCAAAAGCAAAAATCGAAATTACGATTATTCGAAGCGCCGGGGCCTTCCCGCGAAGTAAGTCTGGTGTTGTACCGTAGCCATCTGAAAAAGAAACTGGTGGATGCACTGTTTAACGTGATAAAAGATGCTATTCCTGTTGAAATTTCAGAAAGGGAAAATTCGAATGTTATTGAATGGAAATAAAATTACTGAAATATGAAATCTACTGATTGTGTACATGCCGGTAAAATTTTCGATACGTCAACAAAAGGGATGGTAACGCCGGTTTATCCCAGCACTTCTTTCGATTATATTGATACCGATATTCTGGCCTATCCAAGATATTTCAACACACCCAATCAAAAAGCAGTGGTTAAAAAGCTTTGTGCTCTTGAACACGGCGGAGACGGCTTGGTAACCAGTTCCGGTATGTCTGCCATCACAACGGTACTATTTGCCTTGCTGCAAAATGGTGACCATGCTGTTTTCGAGAAAAACCTGTACGGGGGCACGTACCATGCTGTCGTCAATGAAATGGAACGTTACGGAATTAGCTATTCCTTTTCTGACGCTTCAGAAGATTCAATCCGGTCGGCAACTAAAGACAACACCAAACTTATCTATTTCGAAACTCCATCGAATCCGCTAATAAACATAACGGATATCAGAATGGTAGCCCGGGTGGCAAAAGAAAAAGGCGTAGTAACTGTGATTGATAACACGTTTGCTTCGCCTATAAACCAGAATCCACTGGATATGGGTATAGATGTAGTTATTCATTCGGGCACCAAATACCTCGGCGGCCATAGTGACATCATTTGCGGTGCTATAATTTCAAACAAAGCGCTCGTAGAAAAATTCTGGAACACGGCTATCCACTTCGGAGGAAGCATCAATGCCCAAACATGCTATTTGCTGGAAAGGAGCCTGAAAACGCTGGCCATCAGGGTAGAAAAACAGAATCAAAATGCCATGGAACTGTCAGAATACCTTGTAAACCATCCGCTGATAAAACGCGTAAACTATCCGGGGTTAACATCACATAACGGACATAAAATCGCAAAAAATCAAATGAACGGTTTCGGCGGCATGTTGTCGTTTGAGGTTGATCTGCTGGCAGACGAAACGGACCGGTTTTTAAAAAAACTAAAAGTCATTCATTCGGCCATAAGCCTTGGCGGAGTGGAAACCATAATATCATCGCCTTCCAGAACATCGCATGCCAAAATGACTCCTCAACAGCGAAATGAAGTCGGTATCAGCGATCAATTGCTTAGGCTATCAGTAGGGATAGAAGATGTGGAAGATTTGAAGAAAGATATTAATCAGGCGCTGGGAGCAGCCTTACAATCAGCATAAAATCATTCATACACGAACTCCCCGTGAAGGCTTTTGATGGTCACACGGGATTTATCTGATGTTTCTACATAGCCGATCACTTTGGCATCAATATTAAATGCATTTGAAATTTCAATAATATCATCGGCCATGTCTTCCGAAGTGTATAGCTCCATCCGGTGTCCCATATTGAATACTTCGTACATTTCACGCCAGGCAGTACCGCTTTCTTCACGTATTATTCTGAAGAGCGGCGGGATGTCAAACAAGCTGTTTTTGATCACATGAAGGTTATCGATAAAATGCAAAACCTTGGTTTGTGCCCCTCCACTGCAATGGATTATGCCATTGATTTCCTCCCGGTAGGACCTTAGTATCTCCGCAATCACCGGTGCATAGGTTCGCGTTGGGGAGAGTACAAGTTTACCCATATTCAATGAAGTACCCTTCACAGAGTCTGTAACCAAATATGAGCCTGAGTAAACTAATTCTCCAGGTATAGCGGAGTCGAAGGTTTCGGGATATTTTTGTGCATACGATTTGCTGAACAGATCGTGCCGTGCCGAAGTCAGGCCATTGCTGCCAATGCCTCCGTTGTATGCTGTTTCGTAGCTTGCCTGACCGAATGAAGCCAGGCCAACGATCACATCACCAGGCATGATCCGATTTTCAATAACTTTATGTCGCGGCAAGCGTGCTGTTACGGTACTGTCTACCACAATCGTTCGTACCAGGTCACCCAGATCAGCCGTTTCACCTCCGGTACTTGTCACGTTAATGCCATAGTTACGGAGCATCTCCAGCACATCTTCAGTGCCGTTAATGATCGATGCAATCACTTCTCCGGGTATCAGTGTCTTGTTACGTCCGATGGTGGACGAAAGAAGGATATTATCGGTAGCTCCAACACAAAGCAGATCATCGATGTTCATGATCACGGCATCCTGTGCGATGCCCTTCCACACACTCAGATCACCTGTTTCTTTCCAGTAGAGGTAAGCCAGTGATGACTTGGTACCAGCGCCGTCGGCATGCATGATATTGCAATAATCAGGATCACTTCCAAGATAGTCTTCGGTGATTTTGCAGAAAGCATTCGGGTATAATCCTTTGTCTATATAGCGGATGGCGTTGTGTACGTCTTCTTTGGAAGCGGAAACGCCACGCTGCATATATCTGTCGCTCATAAGGGGTTATAATTAAAGGGGCAAAAATACAACAACCTTTCTAACAAATGCATGATCATGCAAACCGCTTTTGGTATGTGCAGCGAAAAAAGTATTTTCAAGCCTGATGTAGTTAACTTGCTGTACAATCAAACGCAGGTATTAATCTTTCCCGGTTATCTGTTATTATTCCCTTTCTTCTTCAGCGTTCCTTTCTTGTCTTCAAAGAATTTATCTTCGTCAAATTCCGCATCGTTGTCAGTGTTGTTCTGGAGCCTGGTCTTATCTCTTCTAACCACTTTAAATTCCGTACGTCTGTTTTTAGCTCTGCCCTCCGGATTGTCTGTTCCGTCAGGGTTTGTGTTTCGTGCAATATGCCTCGATTCACCGTACCCTTTCGCAGTGATACGGTTTCTGTCAACGCCTGTGCTAACGATGTAATTGACTGCCGATTCTGCCCTGCGCTGTGAGAGACGGATGTTATAGGATTCGGTATCCACGCTATCGGTGTGTGAACTGAGCTCGATCACAATATCCGGATTGTCATACATGATGTCCACCAGTTTGTCAAGCTCTATGCCAGCTTCGGGTGTGATATCCCACCTGGCAAAGTCGTAATAGATATTTTCAAGTATGATCGCCTTATCAATTACAATCCGGTCAAGTACAAGTGTGGTATCAAACGTAACATTGTTAACAAGTTGGGTTAGTTCTTCCTGTGGAATGGATTTTCCTACGGTCGTAAATTCCAGGCGTGTAACGAAATAATTCTCCGCATCGCTGCCCTGCTTTTCGCCGAACAATGTATAACGTTCCTGTTCATACACCCTGAAATTAAATTTGCCGTCCCGGTCCGTAACCAATTCGTCCAGTACCTCATCTTTAAAATCAAGTAATTGCACCTTCACATTGGCAAGGATCACTTCATTTTCATTTTCATCGTGCGTTTTGGTTATCCCGGCCAGGTAGTAATTCACAGTTTTCAGGTTCGGGTCGTTATTAAGAAACGTATAAATATCATCATTCCCTTTAGATTCAGGCCTGTTCGAAGCAAAAAATCCCCGGTCTGGTTTATAAAGAAAGAAGGAAAAATCATCATAGCTTGAATTCATCGGCTTTCCCAGGTTTTCAACGATTATTCTTCCGCTTTTTCGTTTGGCAACTAATATGTCCAGTCCGCCAAAACCCGGCTGGCCGGAAGATGAAAAATACAGGCTTGCATCGTCTGCTACATAGGGAAACATTTCATCACCTGCTGTATTTATTTCAGGACCCAGATTTTTTGGTTTACTGTATCTGCCTCTCCGGTCTATCCGGGAAGAATACAGGTCAATCCCCCCTTCGCCCCCGGCCCGGTTCGAAGCAAAGTACAATGTCCGCCCATCGGTACTGAATGCCGGTGTAGAATCCCATGTTTCCGGATCATTGATACTGAGCAATCTCGGTTCGGACCATTTTTTGTTTCTGAACCGGCTGATATATAAATCCACATCTTGTGTCCCTCGCCTTTTGCCACTGTTGCCACGTGCAAACACCATTGTCTTTCCATCCGGTGAAAAGGCAAGGGTACCTTCATTTACATTGTAAAAATTAATTTCATCCCCAAGCCGCTGAATGGTAGTGGCATCCACATTGGCCCCGCTGGTCTTAACCTTATAGATATCCGTAAATGATGTGCCTGTTGCTTTGTAAATCTTGCCGGATTCCCTGTTGCTGGTAAAATACAGTTCCCCGTTGTTATACACCGGCGAATATTCGTCATTTTTTGTATTAATAGCTGCAAGGTTTTTTACACGGTAATAATTCTTTTTCTCCGAAAGGATGATCAGGTACGATAAGTTGTCGAGTTCTTCCTCCGCTCTGCTTATATAAAATGGATCCTCTGCCACTTCCAGAAAACGCTTCAACTGCCTTTCGGCATCTGCATATTCTCCTGATATTTTTAGCGAAAAAGCATAATAAAATAAGGCATTGGGATCATTGTACCTGTTATTAATGGCATCCTTATAGTAAGGCGAAGCCTTATGTAACCGGTTGGATAGCCGATAGGCTTCAGCAATATGAAAACTCGATTCACCCTTATACTCCGGATCGTCGAAGGCTTTCTGAAAATATGCTATGGCTTCATTATATTCCCCTCTTTTAATTTTCTTTGTGCCTTTTTTGATGGCGCTTTTCTGACCCGAAACTGTTAAAGCAAGTAAAAATAAAACACTCAATAGATATACTTTCTTTGCCATCATTACCAAATTAATTGTCTAGTATCGCTATAGGTACCTGCTCAGCCAGGTTTCAGATGCAGGCACCATCCAGCTTTCCTCCAGTTCTGCTTTATTTTTTATCAGATTGTTGAATGTGAGTGTATCTCCTGAAATGATTCCTTCAGAAATCCGGTTTTTTATTTTATTCAGCGATTCGAGAAAGACATTGCCATCATCGAGAAACGCCACCTTCGTTCTGTCAAAGAAATTAACATTCAACTCCGTTTCAAGTGCTTTTACAAAACGTACAGACGAGTCGATCGAACACCCGCTTACGCTTGCGAATTTCTCATCCACAAGTATAACCAGAAAACGTTTATAAAATATTTTAACCGAACTATTAAGATTCGTGCCATGCGCCACCCAGGTGTTGAGAAACTTTTCGGTTTGCTCAAGTATATAATTTTGTTCTTCCGCAGTTAAATCCCGGTCTGACTGGTATAGCCAAACCCTGGAATCCCGTGCCATTTTATCAAAATCCACAAACATTTTCTTAAAAGGTAATTTATATTCAAAATTAACGAAAAAGGAAGAATATTAGTTTAATTGATTCTTTAATAATGCCTGCATTTACGTCAGTAACGGATGAAAGTTAGTTAATGAACTGAATATCAGCTTTTTACATTTAGATTGGTATCGATAAGCTTTATCGATGGCCAGACCGGCTGCACTCCTGGTCCTCAGACACATCATTAACTAGAGTCTATCTATAAAGTAATGATGATTTGAGATTTAAAAAAAATGCCATGCCTGCGTGCCGTCGCCAGAGGCTTTGGCTGCCGGTAGGCACGGCATTTTTTTAAATTTGCGGACTTTATGGACAGACATTAACTAAATCATTGGAATTTACCGTTAAAGATTCAGTGATTCTGCTACGATTTCGGCAATATCCTTTACTTCAACCTCCGATTCCTTCTCTTTGTTTTTTATGCCATCTGACAACATAGTCATACAAAACGGACAGGCAGAAGCAATTACACTGGCTCCGGTGGCCAGCGCTTCGGTGGTACGCTTATCATAGATCTCTTCGGCTCCGGGTTCGGCTTCTTTAAACATCTGGGCCCCACCCGCACCGCAGCAAAGTCCCCGGCTCTTGAAATTTTTCATTTCAACAAGATGCGCGTCCATTTCTTCCAGTATCTTGCGTGGAGCTTCATAAATATCATTGGCCCGGCCAAGGAAGCAGGAATCGTGATAGGTGATTTTCTTCCCTTTGAAACTTCCGCCTTCCTTTACTTTGATTTTACCTTCATCAATAAGCTGTTGCAGAAAGACCGAATGATGGATCACATCATAATTGCCCCCGAGATCAGGATACTCATTTTTTAGCGTATTAAAGCAGTGGGGACATGCCGTTACGATTTTTTTAATATTATACCTGTCAAGCACCTGAATGTTTGCTATGGCCTGCATCTGAAAGAGAAACTCATTCCCTGCCCTTCTTGCCGGATCGCCTGTGCAGGTTTCTTCAGTTCCCAACACTGCGTAGCTGATGTTTATTTTATTAAGAATTTTTATGAAAGCCCGTGTTACTTTTTGATACCGTTCGTCATACGATCCTGCGCATCCTACCCAAAAGAGAATTTCAGGAGATTCATTTTTTGCGGTAAGTTCAGCCATTACGGGTACGTTCAATTTCGGAGCTTCATCCATTTTCTATCTGATATTTATATATCTGCTTATTGCATGTTTGCACAAATTCCATTTGTTTATTTCTTCTCCCAGTTAAATCGGTCCGTAGGTGCAAATTTCCAGGGCGAAAAACTGGTTTCGATATTTTGAAACATTATGTTCCACTGCGCTGGCGAACCTGATTCTTCCATGGCAATGTACCTGCGCATTTCAAGTATTATTTGCAACGGGTCTATAAGAACCGGACATGCTTCCACACAGGCATTGCATGAAGTGCAGGCATTCAGTTCTTCTTTGGTAATATAGTCTCCCAGCAACGATTTTCCGTCGTCAAGTCCTTTTCCGTTTTTAGCCAGACTGTTTCCCACTTCCTCCATTCTGTCTCTGACATCCATCATGATCTTACGAGGCGAAAGTTTCTTGCCGGTTTGATTGGCTGGACATTCGGCTGTACATCTTCCGCATTCGGTACATGTATAGGCGTCCATCAGGTTCTTCCAGGTAAGGTCATTAATATCTTTTACGCCAAACCTGCCAATTTCTTCGGGCGCCTGGGCGGAACCCTCGTCGGTAGTAAGCCCAAGCATGATCTTTACCTCATTGGTCACCGAATCCATACTTTCCATTTTACCCATGGGGGCAAGATCGGAATACCAGGTGTTTGGGAAAGCCATGAAGATATGTAAATGTTTTGAATAGGTAATATAAACCGCAAAGCCGAGTATTCCGATTATATGAAACCACCAGGCAAAACGCTCTATAAATACCAGCCAGCCTGCAGGTAATCCGTCAAAAAGAGGTACCAGTAAACTGCTAAATACCAATTGGCCGGTAAAAATATACCCGTTAATACCACGGGTTTGCAGTACCTGGTCTGTAGCATTCATACTGAGGATAGCCAGCATAAGTAAAATTTCTGTGATCAGAATAAGGTTGGCATCCAGCAAGGGCCAAGAAGTCATTTCCGGTTGTGTGAAACGTTTTACCTTGAATACATTTCTTCTGAAAAGAAATACGATGCAAGCTATTAGCACACTCGCAGCAAGAAATTCGAAAATATTCATCAATACATTGTAAAAGCTGCCAAGGTAAGGAGCAAAAATCCGGTGTGTTCCTGCAAGCCCGTCGATGATGAATTCGAGCACTTCGAGGTTGATCACTATGAATCCCACATACACAAACAAATGAAGGATGGCCGGAGTTATGTTTTTAAACATCTTACGCTGACCGAATGCCACGAGCAGCATCGACTTTAACCGTTCAGAACGGTTATCCGTCCGGTCGAGATCCTTCCCTAAAAGAATATTGCTACGTATCAGGGTAACTCTTTTCCAAAGAATATAACCCGCTGCGGAAAGTATTACAAAAAAGATAATCTGCTGAAGGTATGCCATGTTAAAAGGCTGTTTAAACCCTTTGGGAAGTAATATACAAAGTAGTTTTTAATTATTCATTACATAATTTTTTTAATTGAAGTTACCCCGAAATTTTGATATAAAATCTTGTAACTCACTCAATGTCAAGGTGTTGATAGTTTTCGCAAGTGGAAATGTACATTTTATATAAAACGGGGTAACTTTTTGTAAACATAAAAATAAATAATCAATGATATGAAAACTTCATCTGGGGTCTGAGCGGACGCTCAGACCAGTTTATAGTGTATTACACCACCTTATTGCCAGGCAGAAAATCTTACACCAATGAATACAAATAAGCTTGAACCAGGTAATGGGCTTGAATTGGGACAAAAATTTGGAGTTACAGCAGGCATTTACCGGGCAAAATAACCGTAGCCAAACTACCTGGTATAGACATCGCACAATTAGGGTTGGGATTCACTCAAAAACTAGGGTAACTTCAAATTTTTTTAAGCCTTGATGGCACAAAATTATTGTATTAGTTTTGTGCCCTCTTTTACGGTGATGTAGCTCAGGTGGTAGAGCATCGGACTGAAAATCCGTGAGTCGGTGGTTCGAGTCCACTCATCACCACCAAAGCCTTCGTAAGGAGGCTTTTTTTATTTAGCATAAAAATATAAAAAAACACAATAAATTATGCATGCATACTATTTTAAAAAGTGCTTTAACCTTATTTTCTCATTTTCGGTCAAAAACCTCCATTTACCTCTGGAAATATCCTTTTTTGTAAGTCCGGCATAGTACACCCGGTCAAGTTTGACGACCTCATATCCCAGATGTTCGAATATTCTTCTCACGATTCGGTTTTTCCCAATATGGATTTCCAGGCCAATTTCTTTCCGGCCGATTGAAATAACTTCGATTTTATCAATCTTCGCCATTCCGTCTTCGAGTTCAAAACCTGACCGGATGCGCATCAAGTCCGTATTCCGCAACGGTTTATCAAGTACAATGTGATAGATCTTGGCCACTTTATGCGACGGATGTGTAAGTTTTTTTGTAAGATCGCCATCATTGGTCAGTAAAAGCAATCCCGTAGTGTTTCTGTCGAGCCGGCCAACCGGATAAATTCGTTGATCGCCTGGTATTTTCACCAGGTCCATTACCGTGCGGCGATTTTGCGGATCGTTCATGGTAGTTATAAAATCCTTTGGCTTATTCAGCAGAACATACACATAATCCTGGGGATCAAGCTTCGTCTTACCATAGGTAACGTTGTCATGCCTCATGACCTTGTAGCCCATTTCGGTTATCACTTTGCCGTTGACCTGTATTTTCCCGTCGGCAATCAGATTGTCGGCCTCACGCCGCGAACAAATTCCGGATTTAGCAATAAACCGGTTCAATCGGATAGGACCATCATTGATTACAGGATATTTTTCAGAAAAACTTTTCGTTTTTTTAAAAAAGACACTTGTCTTTTTTACATGTTTTCGCTTGTTCATCACTTAGAAATGAGATGCAAAAGTAAGGATAATGTCAGCCTTCCTCACCAATGGAGTTTCCTTCGGTTGCAAAATCCTTCAACAAAGGCAGTTCGCTCAGGTTGTTTATTCCAAAATAATCCATAAACTGTGGACTGGTGCCATAGATTATCGGGCGTCCAACAGTGGTTGCTTTACCTCGTATTTCGATTAACCCTTTATCGAGTAATTTTTGAATGGAATAGTCGCAATTTACTCCTCTAATTTGCTCCACGTCTGTTTTTGCAACAGGCTGCTTGTAGGCAATAACTGATAGTGTTTCGAGCGCAGAAGTTGAGAGCCTTTTTTTCGATTGTTGTTTCAGCAGTATACTTATGCTCGCCTGGTACGCCGGTTTTGTAAGAAACTGGTAACCACCTCCACTTTTTACAAGGTGGAAAGAATAATTATCGGATGCGAATTTATCCGAAACATTTTTAAGCGCGTCCGTTATGTCGTTTTCAGGAACCTCGGTTTCAAACATTTCAGTAAGGCAAGCTGTTATTTCACTTTTTTTAATCGGCGAAAGAGAACAAAATATTAAGGCTTCAATATGATTTTGAAGAAAATCCAATTATTTGCTCTGTTCCAGTTTGGCTTTGATCGAAAGTGTGGTATGTGGAACCGCCCTGAGGCGTTTTTTATCTATGAGTTTTCCAGTTTTAATACAAATGCCATAGGTTCCGTTTTTGATCCGGATCAATGCATTCTCAAGGTTAGTGATAAATTTTTGCTGACGTGCAGCAAGCTGGCTCAGGTTTTCTTTTTCGATCGTGTCAGCGCCATCTTCAAGTACTTTGAGCGTACCTGACGTTGCATCGGTACCCGTATCGTTACTTCTGCTTAAAGAATTCTTCAACTGCTGAAGCTCGTTATTGGCTTTTCCCAATTTCGATAATATAATCGCCTCAAATTCTTTTAGTTCTTTATCAGAATATCTGGTTTTACTTACCTTTTTAACAGCCATAATTACCACTTTTAGTTTAGGAAGTGCAAAATTATAGTAAGCATGTTAAAATAAAAACTTATGAATCGTTTTTCCCACACAATTTTTTTTAACTTTCGAAGCAAAAACTTATAATGAAAATCATCATGAGTGTATTGCATTACTACATTGTTGCAGCCCTGACTGTTGTGTCTGGTTGTAATAATTCTCCAACTGATCATAGTGAATCCATGCAGGAAAATAATACCATCGAAGATACTGGCACCATCACGCTGGTGATACAAGGAGGAGCAGGCACCATCAAAAAAGAAAATATGACATCGGAGACGGAACAGGCTTATTATGAGAAGCTTACAGAAGCGTTAAACACCGGTTATGCCATTCTTGAAAAGGGTGGAACGAGTGTAGAGGCCGTTATCGGCACCATTCAGGTAATGGAGGAATCCCCTTTGTTTAACTCCGGGAAAGGGGCGGTATTCACCAGTGAAGGTATCAATGAACTTGACGCCTCCATCATGGATGGCAGCAGTGGAATGGCAGGAGCGGTGGCCGGTGTAAAAACGATTAAAAGTCCGATTGCGGCAGCCTATGAGGTAATGACGCATTCACCCTATGTAATGATGACAGGAAGTGGTGCAGAAGAGTTTGCCCGCATGCGAGGTCTGGAAATGGCTGATCCCGAATATTTTTTCACCCAGCGCAGATACGAACAGCTTATGAAAATTAAAGAAAAAGAAGCCGCAGATAAAAGCACGAGTACAAATAAAACCGGCCGCGAGCCGGACTTCCCGGATAAAAAATTTGGCACCGTGGGTGCCGTGGCACTGGATCGGTATGGTAATATTGCAGCAGGCACTTCCACGGGCGGTATGACCAACAAAAAATTTGGTCGCGTGGGAGATTCACCCATCATAGGGGCGGGCACATTTGCTGAAAATGCAACATGTGGCATCTCTTCAACCGGCCACGGCGAGTATTTTATCAGAAATGTGGTGGCATATGATATTTCCGCACAAATGAAGTATGCCGGCAAAAGCCTGGATGATGCAGCAAAGGCGGTAGTCATGGAAAAACTTGCTCAGGCAGGCGGATCAGGCGGGGTTGTGGGCCTTGACCGCAAAGGCAATATTACGATGACATTTAATTCGGAAGGGATGTACCGCGGATTCATAAAAGAAAAAGGGAAACCTGAAATTTTTATCTACAAAAACTAAAAATGTTTATACAAATAAAATCTATCATAAATATAACCCCTTTTCAGAGGGAACGTAGCGACCAGAGAATCTAATGAATGTTACTCTCTTTAAAATGAAACGCATCATTCCGTCCTGAAACTTTCAATATATATTGCTCAAAAACAACAGTCTAAAAAATTTGACCGCACGCTGTCGCCGAAGCCAATAGCTATCGGCTTTAGCGTAAGAGATCCGGAGATTCAGTGAGCGAATTGGCCAAAATTTATGATGTCTGAGCGAAACGAGTTTCATAATTTTTAATGGAATGAGGTGAATCTCAGGTCAAATTTTCACAGCCCTGCCAGCCGTAGCGTGTGGCAATCCCAAGGCAGGCAGGCTTGATTTCCCGACTACCCGACCTCCGGTGAGTATTCCAAAGTACTTTGTACGGCGAGCAGACTTGCTTCATCTCATCAAGTGACCACATTTCGGATAAATGCTCCATGTAAGAGGAAACATAAGAAGTATTTCTTAAGAAGAAAAAGAAGAAGAGGGCACGGAAGCCCACTTGCCGAACGGTCAGGTAACTTCCGCGCCAGATTTAGGTCGTTCTGCAACCAGTAAAATGACTTCATACCAGGTAAAATGAGCAGAAAAAAGTTTTTATTTAGATATATATAGATATATATAGATATTTATGAATATTTATGGATATATTTAGATATAAATATTGGAAAATTTCAGAGGAAGCACTGTGGCCGAGGGATCTCAGGGATCTCACGAATTGCATCTTTTTATATTGAGACTCTGCTAACACACTGAGAGATAGTTTAGTTGAACAGTCATGCCATGACTAAACCCCTGGCGCTTAGCGCTGGCAAAAGCGTAAGCCTGACTTGTGCCAATAACTACTTTTCGCTCTGTCCCGAAAATATAAACACCACATTCAATAAACGTAAAAAAGTATTTCATTAAAGCGCAAGTTTTAAAATGAACGTGTGTCTAAAGACCAAGAGACGTAACAAAAATGAGTCAAAACAAAGCCAGAGAAATCATTAAGGAACTGATCAACAGTGAAACCGGTAGCATACGCAAAGCCGAACTCGAAATGCAGTTGAAACTGTATCCGTCTGTAAACAGAGCCTACCTGGAATACCGCACTGATTATGCTGACGTTTTTAACAGCTCCGGTATTCCTGAAAATCCGTTCTTTCTGGCCAAGCTGAAAAACAGGATGGAGGAAAGAAAGCAGCCCAAACCGGTGTTTGAAAAAGTGCAATGGGCGCCGTATGCCGTACTGGCTTCTTTTGCAATAGTATTTGGCGTGTTGCTCGGAAACCAGGTGGATTATGTCCCGGTGTCAGAGGCTGAATCTTTTACGGATGAATTCATGATCAGCGATTATGAACCGGATGATACATTTTTATTAGGAATGAATTTAGAAAGCAATGAAAAGTAATAAAAGCGGCAGGTTATGGGCCATTGGCCTGATCATACTCATTATTGTGAACATTTCAGCGCTTGTAACGATCGCAGCCAACACCAGGTTTTTCAAAAAAGGACAAATATCCCGTTTCGAAAGACCTGATTTTAGAGGTAGCAGGGCAAGGGGTGATTTCGAAAAGCGTTTTATTGAACCGCTTAACCTTACACCTGAACAATCAATGCATTTTACATCTATCAGGGAAGAAAACAGAACCCGGATGATGGGTTTGTATAGGAAGATGTCAGAGAGCAGGGATAAACTCAACAAGGCACTTACTGAACGGCAACTCGACATGGAAAAAATCGAAGGAATAAACGCTGAGATCATCCGGACCGATGCCGAAATTCGGCAACAGATTGTAAACCTGAATCTTGGAATGAGAAAAATAATGGACCAGGATCAGCTTGAGATTTATCTTGAAATGATGAAAAGTCACAGGCTTAGAGGAAAAGGGTTTGGAAGACGTAGCGGACCGCCATTGAATATAATTAAACCGGCTTTTTAACGATAAAACGAAAACTAATTAGGTAACTTTTAAATTTCAGAATTATGAACAAGACAGTAAAAAAATTAGCAATTGTGTTATTGGCGCTTACGCCTGTAATGGTAGTGTTTGCATTTGCACAACGGCAGGGCCCTGATATAAATGACCGGCCACGGCATTTCAACAGGGGCGAAATGATGATGCAGGTTCTTCCGGATCTTACCGATGAGCAAAAGGAGAAGATAAAGGAATTGCGCCTTGGAATGATGAAAGAAGCGTTGCCCATACGCAACCAGATAGCAGAAAACCGGGCTAAATTGAAGACGCTTTCAACCACTGATCCGGTGGATATGAAAGCCATTGATAAACTGATTGACGACAATTCCAGACTGCAGGCAAGCCTGAAAAAGAAAATGGTGGCAAATCATCAGGAAGTGCGAAAATTGCTTACTGATGAACAACGTATCGTATTCGACAGCAGAGCCGGCAGAGGAGATCGGTTTGGAAGAAGAAATTTCATGAAGGGCAACTGCAGAGGCGGCAGGAATGGAGACAGACCGTTTTTTCATGGAAGGCAATCACAGAACTGATCATACAGGTTAAGGGTAGGATTAAGTTAGGTTATACCAGGATGATGAGCCCGGTGCGTTATCAACGTGCCGGGTTCCTTTTACTTTGAAAAAATCATGAAAAACTTCATCTGGTTTTATTGATTTTAATTCCCGTAGCAGCACATTATTTTTTTGAGATCAGACCACTTGCTGCAGCCAGGCAATGATTGCCTACGGGCAGCAGGGCCCCGGTGTAAGAAGGCAGTTTGATGCAAAGGCACAAGCAAAAAGTACTTCGGATGCAATGAAAGAGCTGCTGAAACTTATTTGCAATCAGATGAAGCAAGTGGAAGCCATTATTCCGGAGGCTTTTGAAAGAATAGCTAAGGTATTTGAATCGGCTGCAGGAGACAGACAGGCTATGCGATTGAAAATAGCGCCCATCAATGAGGCCCGTGATAATAAACTCAAAGAGATTCTCACCGCTGATCACTGGAGGGAGTACGAAAAGATGAAGAAGGAACAATGCGACCGCATGCGCCAGCTAAGAGCAAATTAAAAGCTCAATCGCAGTAAAATATTATATCTTTGGTATAGTTTGGTGCCGGGAAACAAACCATAAAGTGATTCTCTACAACGTAACTGTGGGTATTGATTCTGACGCAGAGCAGGAGTGGCTGGAATGGATGAAAAAGGTCCATATCCCGAAAGTGATGGCAACAGGCATGTTTCAACGGTACGATATGTACAAAGTGTTGTCGCAAGAGGGAGAAGGAGCCTCCTATTCGATCCAGTATATTTCGGATTCGATGGAAAAGGTGGAGCAGTATCTGAATGACTTTGCCCCTGCGCTGGTGAAGGAACATCTGGAACGGTACCGGAACAAGCATGTTGCATTCCGGACACTGCTTGAAAAGGTCGGGTAGCACTTTTTTGGCTCTGTGGCAATAGTTTAATCCTGTATGAAGCAATCGCCATTAAAAGAGATATTACCACTCAGCTCTATAAACCCAGAATTGCCAGCAGAAATCTACTGCAAACTCGAATTTACTTCACCTCTGGCACTTCTATCCTTAGCCTGACGGCAATGGCCTGGCTGGCAGGCACGGCGTCGGAGGGGACTTAGAGTTAGTTGCCAATCAGCATATTAGGATATTTAGTCGTTAGTAGCCTGCCTGACCAGATTGCAGGAATCTCCATCTACTAACACGCGCTGAAAATGGGGATTCTTCCTTCCCACCGTTGCTCGTGGCAATCCCGTGGCAGGCGGGCACTTTGTTCAGAATGACGGCACTTCTTTTGAGACAGCCCCTTTTATAAAGTTTATTTGTTTCGCAGGAAGATCACACCAGGATCGTCCGATCTACTTGTATGGATTCCGGGCTTTGCATACGTTCTGCCACTCCCGAAATCAGTTATCTTTTCAGAATCTAATTAGCCGGAGGGTTGATGCCCAGTTTTTTCAATACCAGATTAGAAACATCATATTTTTCGTCGCCGTAAATGACGATATCAAGTTGGGCCACACCTACATTCAGAATATGTGAATATCCGTTTTCCTGTGCCACAAGTTCAATGGCATCACCAATTTTTTTGTACAATGGATTAAGTAATTCAGTGGTTTTCTGTTGCAGTGAAGTCTGAGCGTTTTGGTTAAACTCCGCATAACTTTCTTGAAGTTGAGTGAGTTCTTTTTCTTTATCCAAACGTACAACTTCTGCCATATTCTGATTTGTTTGCTGATATTCCTTTAACTTTTCCTGAAATTCCTGCGTTTTAGCCTGCATTTGCTTTGTAAGCTGTGTTTCAAGCGTTTTAAGCTGGGATTCCACTTCCTTGTACTCCGGCAGGGTTGTCAATACATACTGTATATCCACATGCCCGATCTTTTGCTGTGCTTTCGCAACATTAATGCCGACCATCATTATTGCGATAACGAACATACCTGGTACTATTTTCTTCATTGTTTCTTACTTTAACATTTAATCGTAATTGTTTTTACTTAATTGATTTTATCGTTTGGATCGCCTAAATCTAATTCATCCAATACATAATCCGTATAATCATGTATAGGATCGGTGTATATCATTATTAATTCGCTTGCTTTATCAAACAAAATGGCAAGCCGGTGTTCCTTGCAAACTTTTTCAACAGATTCAAAAACTTTATCCTGAACCGGCTTTATCAATTCTTTCTTTTTAAGGAAGAAAAGGCCGTCAAATCCAAATATCTTCTTTTGATATTCCTTTACTTCATTTTCCATCTTGCGTATTGCCTTATACCTTTCATCTTTCATGTCCTTCGTTAGAAGAACTTCCTCCGCCTGAAGTTCGCTGTACATGGCGTTTATCTCCTTATTCATTTCCTCAATCTCTTGCACCCAGGCTACTGACAATTTGTCAATTTCCGCCTGTGCTTCCTTATATTCTGGCATGCGGCTGAGAATATAATCTGTATCCACATAACCAAATTTTTGTGCAAAAGACGGGTAACAAATTATTACATACAAAAAAGATACCAAAAATGTAAAATTCATTATCTAAGCTGTTGGCCGATGGTAAAATGGAATTGTGAACCACTGATAACATTTCTTCCTGGTACGGTATCAAACCCGTAGGCCCAGTTTATCCCGATAAGTCCGAACGCAGGCATAAAAATGCGGGCGCCGATACCGGCAGACCGGTACAAATTGAACGGATCGAAGTATGCCCAATTGTTCCAGTTGTTTCCGGCTTCAGCAAATCCAAGCACATAAATGGTTGCAGCCTGGCCGGAAGTGATCGGATACCGGAGTTCGAAGGAGAATTTATTGTAGATCGTTCCTCCTTCTATTACGCCTTGGGTGATCGGGGTGGGTTTGAGTTTGTAATTGGGGGGCGTCAATACATTATCATCATATCCGCGCAGTCCAATTACATCCGTACCCAGCAACCAGGAATTGATACCTCCCGCCAATCCGGAACCTCCAAGGAAGAAGCGTTCAAACGGACCCACAGGCGCCTGTGCACTGTAAGCGCCAATAAACCCGAAATGCGCCCGTGACTCAAGCACCAATTTTCCCACAATGGATAAATAGTGTTTTAAGTCTAGCATCCATTTGTGATATTCGACGAATTCAAACCGCTCCGAGTTTGTGGCTGCACTATAATCCAGGTTATTCCAGAGTGAATACGGGGGTGTCAGTATAAGTGAAAGCTGTACGAGCGATCCCGACTTGGGATACATGGGGTTATCCACACTGTTCCGGGCGATTGTGGTATTAAATGTAATGCTTCGTGAATTGCCGTCAGGAAAACCAAGCGCATTAAATGTCCAGTTTTGAAATCCATATATGGTAAAGGACACCGATTCATTAAGGGTAAAATAATTATCGGGCCAGTTAAGTCTTTTACCAAAACCTATGGTGATGGCGTCAACTGTTAATGTACCGCGTGTTTCTCTCGTAAAGGGATTAATATCACGTTGCAGAGAATGATTCAGGCTGATTGAAAAAGAATTGGGTTTTTTACCTCCAAACCAGGGCTCGACAAATGTAAGCGAATAATTTTGAAATGCTCTGCCGTTAGCCTGCATTCTGATCGAAAATCTCTGGCCGTCACCGACGGGTAGCGGTCTCCATTTATCAAAATGAGGTATGTTACGTAACGAAAAGTTGTTAAAACTCAGTCCAAGGGTACCCACAAACCCGTAAAAACCGCCCCATCCACCTGAAAGCTCAACCTGGTCGCTCGGCCTTTCCACCAGGTTATAAATCATATCCACCGTACCATCCTGCGGGTTCGGTACGGGCTTGATATCGATTTGTTCAGGATCGAAGTATCCCATCTGAGCCAGTTGCTGATTATCACGGATCAGGTTTTGTCTGCTGAATTTTTGCCCTGGTAAAGTTCGTAACTCCCTCAATATCACATGGTCACTGGTGCGGTCATTGCCGTTTATGATCACTTTTCGCACAGTAGCCTGAGATCCTTCAAAAATTCTCATTTCAATATCAATAGAATCCCCGTCAACCCACTCAATCGGGTCGATCCTGAAAAACAGGTAACCATTGTCGAGATACAACCCTGAAATATCTGTTCCCTGCGGATTGAAATTCAGCTTTTTATCCAGCAATTCCTGGTTGTATATATCGCCTTTCTTTATTCCAAGCGCCTTGCTGAGTGTTGCGTCTTTGTACACATAGTTGCCTGTCCATAGTATGTTTCTGAAATAGTACTTATGGCCTTCTTCCACATTTATCCTCAGAATCAGGGTACTCTCATCGCGTTTGATGATGGTATCGGAGATAATCCGGGCGTCGCGGTATCCTTTACTGTTATAGTAATTAATGAGGTTTTTCTTATCTTCTTCAAGCTGGGATTTTACATACTTCGATCCTTTAAAAATGTTAAGTTTTACCGTACGTTGCAGAAATGCTTTCATATCCCTGCCGGATACGTTACGTGTGGAATCGAAAAACTCGCCAAACTTTTTGGGTGTAAGTGTGAACACCTGATTGGCCAGTTCATTAAACAGGGTAAATCGTACCATTTCACCTGTTTTCTTCAGTTTTTTCTTCAGTTTACTGTCAGGTACTTCCTTACTTCCTGAAATTTGAATTTCATAAATTTTTACTTTAGACTTCTTGTCCACGTCAACATGAACGATCACGTGGTTTTGCAAAACCGTATCCATTATCTGGATTATTTTGACGTCGGTATATAAATATCCTTTTTCTTTAAAATATTTTTTTACGGTAAGCTGAGTATTTTTGATGATTGCCTCTGTAAGAATTTTTCCCCGGTACAGGCTTATGCTTTCGCCTATTTCGTTTTCAGCCGTTTTATTGAGACCTGAAAATGTAAATTTCCGTAATCGTGGCCTTTCGATTAATTCGATTATAAGATAAATTTTTCCGTCTTCTATCTTTTCCTGATAAACAGACAAGTTGTCCACCAGCCCGTGTTTCCAGAGTTTTTTGATTGCATCGCTGATTTCCTGGCCGGGAACACTTATGCGGTCGCCCACTTTTAATCCGGTAAGCGATATTAGTGTATTGGGATCGAGTATTTTACGTCCTACTACCCGGATGCCTCCGATCTCATATTCACGGGGTTGGGCATAACTAATTTCTGTAATTTTTTCTGAGAACGTTCTGCTATTTCTGATCTGGGCAAAGAGCACAGAACTGGTTATGGTTAATAATAATATAAAAATCAGGCTCCTCATTATCTACCCGTCATTAGGTTTTTACTTGTTCACTAATTCTTCCAAAACGCCTATCTCTCTTTTGGTATTCATTCAGTGCTTCGATCAAATCAGCTTTCCGGAAATCAGGCCATAATTTTGACGTAAAAAAAAGCTCCGTATATGCAATTTGCCACAATAAAAAATTACTTATACGCATTTCACCACTTGTTCTGATTAGTAACTCCGGGTCGGGAATAGATTCGTTTAAATATTCCGATACGGTATTTGTATCAATTGCATTAATATCCAATTCTCCGGCACATACTTTCGCTGCAATTTTTTTCACTGCCTCAGTCAGCTCCCATCTTCCACTGTAGTTCAATGCCAGAATCAATGTCAACCCGTCATTGTGCCTTGTTTCATCCATTACTTCCAGCAACTCATTCTGGCAGGCTTCAGGAAGCAGTGAAATATCACCTATGGTTTTTAACCTTACATTGTTGTTTGTCAGTGTCTTTAACTCATTTCTAAGCGTAAACACAAGAAGTTCCATCAACCCGCTGACTTCTTTCCTGGGGCGGTTCCAGTTTTCGGTCGAAAATGCATAGAGTGTAAGGTATTTAATGCCGATCTCAGCACATCCTTCAGTTATCTCTCTTACGGCTTTGATCGCGTTTTTGTGACCGAAAATTCTGGCTGCTCCTCTATTTTTAGCCCACCTCCCATTGCCATCCATTATAACGGCGATATGAGTGGGTAAATTGTGGAATTCAGTGTTTTCTTTCATAACTAAAAGACTCGCAAAATTAAGAGTATTTACCCGAAAAAATCCAATTATTTAAAATATTATGAAATCCAGATGAGGGGATTACTGATAAGGAAATGGACAGGGAATCCGGTAGAAAGCGTAATTCAGGGTAAAACCTGTAAAATAATACGTGTCATTATCATACCAGTTTCCGTATTGATAGTTTTTTTTAAGCGGATCACCTTCCGATACATTGTCAAGCCAGTCGGTAAAAAGTTTTCGTAGGCCGAATTCTAACCCCACCATCCACTTGGGATTGACAATATACTTCAAACCAAGCCCAAGCGGGATAGCAGGCTGAAAACTGCTGTATGGCTTGGGCTTTTCAGTACTCCCCGACATCCCGAACAAGGCTATGCCACCTGTAAAATAGGGCGAAAACCGGGTCAGGGCGGAGCCGGTTTTGAAATCAAGAAAATGATATTCCATCATGATGGACAACTCTACGATGGTGATACGGAATGAGGCACTGCGCTGCACAGCAAACGGATCGATGGGGTTGTTTGCGTCACCTCCCGACAATATGCCGCCCGTAGCTGCATATCTTAGTGAAACATAATCGTTTATGTTATGCCGGATAAAAAATGTTCCGGCAGGTTTGTTTTGAAGCAATTTATATCCTCTAACAAGGTCTCCGGTATAAGAAAGACCTCCAAGGCCAAATCCGATCTCATCGATCTGCGCTTTTGCAGGTATAAAGGCGATACCTCCGTAGATAAGAATAATCGCTATGGTTCGGATAAAGTATTTCAAAGATTTTCGGAAGTTAGTTGTAACGATGCACTACCTGTATTTAGCCCTGCGGAATGATCCTCCGAGAATATATGCAATGCGTATCTGTGTGTACAGAAGAAGATCATTATCATTCGAATTACCCCGGATGTTGTCCGGATGTGTATCGCTACCGTATCCGGTAAATACATCGTATGTATTACCATCGGCTCCCACATAAGTCTCATTACCCGTAAATGCATCTATAATGTTAAAATCTCTCAGACTATTGTTTCTGGCTGAAGTTAATTCCCTCGATCGGTCAGATAGTTCTCTGGCCAGGTCGGAATCAAGTTCGCCGAGGTCAACATAGCTGGCACTGACATCATCGATATAGTCGAAGAATAAAAAGCGTATTCCGAACTGAAACGATAAATCCAATGCCTGGTTAAGCCTGTACCTTGCCCCGATTCCGAAGGGAATGGCCACTTGCAGGTTTTTGTATGGTTTAATATTATCACTATTCTGGCCTTCAGTGCCAAGTGGTTTGAGTTTTACCCACTGCCCTGCTTCGGCGAGCGTGCTCTCCTGATTTACTTTTGCTTTAGGATTGTGGTAAAATGCAGCAATTCCGATAAATGCATAGGGCGTTAGCTTGACCCTGCTAATGTATGTGGCATTGTTTTCGAAGTAGTCCACCACAAACAATGCCGATAGTTCGTGTATTCTGGTTCGGAAGCTCAGGTTCCGGATATATCTGAACACTGCAACTTCATCAGTGGGATCTGCCGACTTATAATCGGAACCGCTTACCGTACCCCATGAATATGCAACTTCCGCCATATATCGGGGTCCATAGCGGTACGAACCCCACATGCTGAACCCCGGTCTGGTGAATGAAATATCCGTGCTCGCTGCATTACTGAGGGGCGAAAGGTCGCCAAAATAATTCAGGGCATTGATTGAAAATCCAAGAGTGGCATATTGCTTTTGTTTTGTAAAGGTATTCTTATTACCCTTGTATTTCGACATTTGTTTATTGTTTTTTTTAATTTTCCTGCGGTTAAATTGCGCCCATGATTTATCTGTTACCAGGGAACAACATATCATAAAAAGTAAAAAATATAAGGCCTTTCTCATGGATTATTAATAAGCCAACAGTTCAAAAAATTAAACAATATTACTTATACAAATTATAATTTACAATAATTAATTCCTAACGTCCAATCCCCAATTAAGTTTCTGTCGTAATGTATCAAAGTTGCTGTATCCCTTCAGCTTCACCAGTTTAGCTTTAAACCGCTCTTTGCAGATGCTTAGCTTTGTGCCGGAAGGAATTATCCGTGATCTGGAATCCAGCGATATCATTACATTTTCTGCCCGACCTCTTATTTCAAATGTGATCCTGCTAAGTGCGGATAAAACCATAGGTCGAGCAGACAGATTGTGCGGTGCTACTGGGGTTAATACAAAATTATCGGAATGAGGCATAACCAAAGGCCCCCCGCAGCTTAACGAATAACCCGTTGACCCAGTGGGTGTGGCGGTTATTAAGCCATCGGCCCAATAGGAATTCATAAATTCACCATCAACATATGCACGTACAAAAATCATGGAAGAAGTATCCTTCTTTAAAATGGTAAAATCATTGAGCGCAAAATTCAGACCGTTAAACAGGCCCCCGGGATCTTCCATGTGTATTAGAATCCGCTCATCCAATTCATAGTTATTGTTAAAAATGGCCTGTATCGCCTCTTTTATATTATTCCTCGATATTGTTGCAAGGTAACCAAGTCGCCCGGTGTTTATTCCCAGTAGGGGTGTTTCTGCCTTGTTTACATGCGTGAGCGCCTCCAGCAATGTGCCATCTCCTCCTAATGAAAAGAGAAAATCCAGTCTGGCTCCGTCATCTTCATGAGAATAGATTTCGTAATGTCTGTTCAGGTGCGAAAGTCTGAGAATTTCATCGAATTTTTCAGAGACGCATATGGTGGATTTATGGCTTTCCAGCAAGCGAAACACTTCATCGACAACAGCTCCTCCCCGTTTCTTAAAACTCTTACCATGTACTCCTATTATCATTTAAAGGAATGTTTAAATGCTTAATTCTAAATATTCAGATACCTGAGAAGGATGTCAAGTCGCTCTTTATCTGCGTCGATGACTTTAGGTTCCTGAAATCGTGCGATGATTTTGTAGTCAAACCGTTCCAGTGTAGCTACAATACGGGATAAATCGGTTTGATTTATTTTGATAGTAAGTTTTAATTTCTGCGGATCAGTACCGTCGTCGCGTATGGTACTGCCCAATATTTTAGCTCCTTCCCCTTCAATAAGTCTGCTGATTTCCGATAATGAGTAGTCTCTCGCATCCATTGACAGAACAAGAATTGCGCCCTTGGCCTGTATAGATGCGGTTTGGGCAAAGGATGAAATGGTGTCCTGCACGGTAATGACCCCACAATACACCTGGTTTTCATCCTGTACTGCAACAAGCTGTATGTTATGGTCAGAAGCTATTTTTATTACATCGTAAAAATGCTGGTCAATGCTTACAACACAGTCGAGCCCTGTGAGTTCGAAAGCGGATACCGTATTGTTAATATTATTGTTTTCAAGAATTATTTCTTCTGAAATAAGGCCAATGAATTTGTTGTTTTCAACCACCGGAAGTTGTTTGCACCTCATTTCTTCCATCCAGGAAATGGCTTTTTCTGCCGAATCGGACAATTTAAGTGGCGGGATCATGTGATTGATCAATTCCTCAGCGATCATGTTCATTCTGTCTTTGCGCTATGCTATTAAATTGTTTTCTAATATATCATTAAATTTCTCAGGATGCTCCATCATTGGGGCATGACAACAGTTATCAATAAACCTAATTTTCGAATTCGGGATCAGGTTATTGAACTCATGCGCAACCATCGGTGGGGTTATTGTATCGTTTAAGCCCCAAATGAGCAAAGTAGGTACCTTAATCCGTGTGATGTCTTTTGCCATATTGTGCCGCTGGGCGGATTTAGCAATTGACACGATCTTCAGGCATTTCGGTATGCTCCTTGTTGTATCAAATACTTCATCAACGAGTTCTTTGGCTGCTGTTTCAGGATGGTAAAAAGTATATTCGACCCTTTCCTTAATATATTCGTATGATCCCCTTCGCGGGAAAGATCCTCCCATAGTATTCTCAAAAAGGCCGGAGCTTCCGGTAAGTACAAGTTGCCTGACCATATGTGGATGCCGCAACGTATAGATCAGGCCTAAATGACCACCCAGCGAGTTTCCCATCAGAATCATTTCATTGATATTTTTAAATGAGATGAATTTTTCCAAAAAATCCACCAGCCCATCAAGATCAGGTTTTTTCATATTCATCCCATAGATAGGAAGCATGGGGATCAGAACCCTGTATTTTTTTGAAAATCGCTTCACCACGCCAATCCAGTTACTCAACGCACCAAAAAGTCCATGCAGCAACATGATGACATTTCCTTCACCTTCATCTACAAACTGGAATTCTCCTTCTTTATGAATTTTGATATCCATTTATCCGGTTAATTAAGAATATTGCAAAATAAACAAAAAATGCGGGAAACAAGCTTTGTGTACCTACAGATACATTACGAGCATGCTTATTTTCTCTACTGACGAAAAGATATCATCTGCAAAAGGCAGAAAAACAGCAATATATTTGACCACTTTCGGGGCAAACGAAGATACCATGGGATATATTATCGTGTTGTCCACATAATTTTCCAGGATATTTATTTCAAAATAGTTAAATATCCAGATGAGCGACGAAAGGCCGAATGCCCATTTAAAAATACCAAGAGCAGCGCCTGCAAAATTGTCGAAACTTCCAAGTAAGGTCATATCCAATACTTTTTTCGCGGCTTTCCCAAGGAGGTTTATCAGGATAATGATGCCAATAAAAATGATTAGAAATGACAGATACGGAAGAATTTTGCCTGAAAGCTGAAAATGATCGCTAAGAAAATCAATTCCAATGTGAAGTAATTTAAAACCACCGATGATTGCCAGTACAAAAGCCACAATGGAAACGATTTCCATGATCAATCCTTTTCTGAATCCCTGTATGGCGCCCAGTCCGAGAATGATCAGCAATATGATATCGACTGTTTTCATACGGGCTTAGTTCGACAAAAGAGACCTGACAAGTATTGAAATTGTTTTTCCGTCGGCCTTACCAGCAAATTGTTTTGTGGCAATTCCCATCACTTTACCCATATCTGCCGGGCTGCTCGCACCGTATTTTTCAATAATCAATTTAAGTTCTTCCCTGAGTTTATCTTCCGACATTTGCTCCGGCAGGTAGCGGTTGATTACCTCCAACTCCGCAAGCTCTTTATCCGCAAGATCCTGCCGGCTTTGGGCCTGGTAAACTTCAGCAGAATCTTTCCGCTGCTTAACCGCTTTCATCAGCAACATTACTTCCGCCTCGTGCGAAAGGCTGCCGCCGGCTCCTTTTTCAGTTTCTGCAATTAATATTGCGGATTTGATGGCCCGTAATGCCAGCAATTCCTGCTTATTTTTCGAAAGCATTGCTTTTTTGATGTCAGATTCAATCTGCGCTTTTAAGCTCATGGTAATTCCCTTTTTAATCTAAATAACTAACTTCGCCAAAGGTATAAAAGAATATAAAATTCAATGACAAGATTAAGCGTAAACATAAATAAAATTGCTACGCTTCGAAATGCAAGGGGCGGCAACAATCCGGATGTGATAAAAGCAGCGGTTGATTGTCAACGATTCGGCGCCCAGGGTATTACCGTGCATCCAAGACCTGACGAAAGGCATATTACCTATGATGATGTAATAGGGATAAGGGAAGTGATAACCACAGAATATAATATTGAAGGTTTTCCGGATGAGCGGTACATTGAAATTATTAAGAAGGTTAAACCCATGCAGGCAACACTTGTTCCCGATCCGCCTGATGTGCTTACCTCCAATGCAGGATGGGATACGGTTAAACAAGCATCCTTTCTGAAAGAGGTGATTTTAGAGATAAAGAATCATGCATCCAGGGTGTCGATTTTTTCTGACACCAGAAAAATAATGATTGAAGGAGCAGCCCAGGCCGGTGCAGACCGGATTGAACTATACACCGAACCTTATGCCAACGGGTATCATTCTGACAGGCAGAAAGCAGTGGCTCCTTATATTAATGCAGCCGAATTTGCCAGATCTCTCGGCCTGGGCATTAATGCCGGTCATGACCTCGACCTTCATAATCTCAGATATTTATGTGAAGGCATCCCTTATCTTGACGAGGTATCTATCGGCCATGCCTTGATTTGTGATGCGTTATATTTCGGGCTTGAAAATACCATTCAACTTTACCTCAGAGAGCTGAAAACATAGTTTTCGACTATATGACTCATAACAAACGGCAATGGAACTATTCTACCGGCATATGGGAAAAGGGAAACCCCTTATCATTTTACATGGCCTCTTCGGATCTTCCGATAACTGGATGACTATTGCAAGGGCGCTGTCGGAAAAATATCAACTGTTTATACCCGATCAACGAAATCACGGCCAGTCATTTCACAGCGAAGAATTTAATTATCAGGTGATCGTTGCAGATTTAATGAATTTTATAAAGATGCACAACATTGTGAATCCATACATTATGGGCCACTCAATGGGAGGTAAGGTAGGCATGCAGTTTGCCGTCAGGTACCCGGACTTTCTGGATAAACTTGTTGTTGTGGACATTGCGCCAAAGACCTATGAAGTACACCACGATATTATTCTCGAAGGATTACAATCCATAACCATAGACACGCTCAAAAGCAGAAGTGAAGCGGACCAGGCGCTTGCCGCATACGTTCCCCAGGTTTGGATACGTAACTTTTTGCTAAAAAACCTGGCCCGCAATCCGGAGGGTACGTTCAGATGGAAAATAAACCTGAAAGTAATTATGGAAAATATTGAAGGCATCGTAGAGGGCCTTGATGCGAATTTTACTTTTTACAAACCGGTGCTTTTTATCGATGGTGAAAAATCAACATATATTAAAAAGGATGACCTGCCATTGATAGACCGGATTTTTCCCGACAACCGGGTGGTAACCATAAAAGACGCCGGACACTGGGTTCATGCTGAAAAAGCTGAAGAATTTTTGGATATTGTAAACAGGTTTCTGATCGAATAGGCGGGAAGCCCATGTTAGTTTCTAAACCAGCGGATAAGCATGAAAAGAAGCGTTAACAGCAGGCTGACCAACAAGCTCGTTGCCAATGGAAGATGGATTTTTACATGCTTTTTTTCAATTACAATGTCGCCTGGAAGCCGGCCCTGTATGGGGATTTTGTCAGATAACTCATTCAGAATCCCTGCAGCAAGCAGTACAATACCTGCAATTATGAAAACCTTACCCATAACAATCTGATTTATGAATGTGTCAAAATCCGGTAAAATTTATCTGATTCCAAATGTTATATCTGAGGAAACAGAAAACAAAGTTATACCTCCTGCCGTACTTTCCATAATCCAGGATATCCGTTATTACCTTGCTGAAGATATTCGTAGCGGCAGACGATTTTTGAGTAAGCTTATGAAGCTTATTCCTGAAAACAGAAGGCATAAAATCGAATCGTTGGAGTTTGAACTGCTCGATAAACGAACATCATATGAAGAGGCAGTGGAGCTAATCCGGCCGGTGAAAAAAGGCATGGATTGTGGCGTTATTTCAGAATCAGGATGCCCGGGAATCGCAGACCCGGGTTCGTTGGTTGTAAAAGCCGCTCACCGCTCGGGGATACAGGTAGTCCCCCTTACCGGACCTTCGTCAATATTACTGGCATTAATGGGGTCGGGCATGAACGGACAATCATTTACTTTTCATGGATATTTACCGATAGACAAAAAGAAACTGACCCGGAAAATCAAAAAACTGGAAACCTTGTCTGAAAGGAATTACCAGACGCAAATATTTATTGAAACTCCATATCGTAATCAAAAGCTGTTTGAAACGCTGCTGGGAGTTTGCGCACCACATACCAGGCTTTGTGTGGCTTCCGGACTTACCGGGTCCGAAGCGTTTATCCGTACCAGGGAAATCAGTGAATGGAAAAACCATAAAATGCAGTTAAAAAAAACGCCAGCTGTTTTTTTAATTGAAACATGATTACAATCACGTTTTATTTATTAATTATTTGCTCTAATTTTGAGCCCTTTAGGTAATCATTTAATAGATGTCATATTTATTTACATCAGAATCAGTTTCAGAAGGACACCCCGATAAGATTGCAGACCAGATTTCGGACGCACTGCTGGATTACTTTATCGCCTATGATGAAAACTCGAAAGTGGCATGCGAAACACTCGTAACCACCGGACTGGCAGTGATCAGCGGTGAAGTAAAATCCAATGCCTATGTGGACGTACAAAAAGTTACGCGCGATGTGATAAAGAAAATCGGATATACGAAGGCGGAATACAAGTTTGAGGCCGAATCATGCGGTGTAATTTCTACACTGCACGAGCAATCACCTGAAATAAGCCAGGGTGTTGAAGAAGGGAAAGGCCTTTTTAAAGAGCAGGGTGCAGGAGATCAGGGTATGATGTTTGGATATGCTACAAACGAAACGGACAACTACATGCCTCTTCCACTCGACCTTTCACACCGTATCCTTTTCGAACTGGCAAAGATAAGACGTGAAGGCAAGGTAATGACTTATCTCAGGCCAGATGCAAAATCGCAGGTAACCATTGAATATGACGATAATAATAACCCTGTACGGATTGATACCATTGTGGTTTCTACCCAGCATGATGATTTCGACAAGGATGAAAAAATGCTTGAAACCATTACGAATGATATAATGAATATACTTATGCCCCGTGTCAGGGAAGATTTATCTGACAATAACAAGGAGTTGTTTGATGGAGATATCAAATATTTTGTAAACCCTACCGGAAAATTTGTGATCGGTGGACCACACGGAGATACCGGCCTTACCGGTAGAAAGATCATTGTGGACACCTACGGTGGTAAAGGAGCTCATGGAGGGGGTTCATTTTCCGGTAAAGATCCTTCAAAAGTGGACCGATCGGCTGCCTACGCCACCCGGCATATTGCAAAAAATCTTGTAGCTGCGGGGGTAGCAGATGAAATACTGGTTCAGGTATCGTACGCAATCGGAGTGGCCAAACCAATAGGTATTTACATTAATACTTATGGAACTTCTAACATTAATATGACGGATGGTGAAATTGCAGAGAAGGTTGACGCTATTTTTGATATGCGGCCGGCTGCCATCATTGACAGGCTAAAACTTAAAAATCCGATTTATTCCGATACGGCTGCATACGGGCATATGGGCCGTACTCCTGAAAAGAAAACCCGCACTTTTGAGCAAAATGGCACGCAGCTAACCATAGAAGTGGAGACGTTTACATGGGAAAAGCTGGATTACGTGGATAAGGTAAAAGAAGCCTTCGGACTTTCTTAATATTCATCCTGAGTGTGGGCTCCCTGTGCACCAGTTGTAGGATTCTTGCCATCATTACCCGGCTTGCTTGCCCGATCTGTTGGGACCAGGGAATCACCACAACAACGAAACGTCTTTACCCGGTTTATCCGACAAATCCCCAAAACAGGAACGTCATTACCCGGTATCGCTCCGCGATCCGTATAATGACGACTTATTTATTACCCGATCTGCCATCAGGTAATGACGGGGCTCTTTGTTTTTTATTCCAATAATGGCACAAGCCTCACTATCCCGCAAACCCATGCAGTACATTGTGACAGAGATGACAACCAAACTTTAACGGTGAAGTCAGGATGAGGCCAGGTCTTTGGCTATTGCTTCAACAATTTCTTCAAGTACCCTTTCGGCTGAGTCTAAGGCCCCCTGTACGGTGCCGAAATCCCCTTTTAGCCCGGTAGCTTCACCGGCAAAGAAAAGGCGATTCTCAACAGGTAAGGCAAGGGTCTCGCGGGCCAGTGAAGAGCCGACTTTAGGGTATGAATAAGCGCCTTTGATGTAGGGCTCTTTGGTCCAGTTCATGACTACACCCTGAATATTTTCTTCTTTGTCTTTGGCTACCAGCCGGCTGGCATTTCCATGGTACAGCTTGTCGAGTTCAGCTAGTAAGGTTTCATATATTTGTTCGTCTTCGAAACTGTTGAGAAATTCGGCCTGCTCACCCATTATATAAGCTGCAAGCACACTGTTGGTTTTGCTGCGCGCAAGGCCGGGAGAGTAATATCGCGGAACGACACCATCGCTTATTATCGAAGAGGTATCTGCACCCCAGAAGTTGGCGTTAAAAGCTATCGCCACTTTCATTCCCGCATCCATTCCCAGATTTTGAATGGCGTTTAATTTTGATCCCGGGAGGGCGGGAGTAAAGGAAATATCGCTGTCTTTCAAAATCGATATCGGTACGGTAATGACCACTTTATCAGCGCTGTGAACTTCACCGTTGCTATCTCTTATCTCTACCAAAGCACCGGTATAGTCAATCGAAGTTACCGGCGTATTGTATTTGATTTTATCGCGGATGCTGGCAAATACAGAATTAAAAATGGTGATATGCGACTGACCCTCAGCCACGTAAATCCCGGATCCGCCTTCAAAGCTGTTTTGTTGGACGGATGCTCCACGTATGCTCAGACGATCATTTGATGTGCCGTATCGGTTGCCTATTTCAGCATTCAGAATATGATGCACCCTGTTTTTTATTCCCGCCGAAGTTATGGCATTCTGAATCGTGATATCCGACCCTTGATAATTCGGGATCTCATTTTTAAACCCCTGCGCCACCTGAAAATCCGTATCATTCTGGTAATCTTCCGCTGTTCCAGGCACACCGTCGAGAAAATAAACCGGTAGGGGTGTACGTTCGTTAACGGTAATGCCCATGCCGGTAATCAGTTCGTACCATATGTGATTATTGCCATAAATCTCATCGGCGCCAAGTTCGAGTGGAAAATCCGAAAATCCTTGCAAATATTGCACCCTGCCTCCATTCCGGCTTGATGCTTCAAGTATTTCTACATCCATACCTTTCTGATTTAACAGGAAGGCCATATACATCCCTGCCGCTCCGGCGCCAATCACCATAATTTTGCCGGTAAATGCAGAATCCCCGTCATCGTCGTTGAGGGTGCAGCCAAGAAGATGCGGAAATGCCATACCTGCCGGTACCGTGTAGGCAATTTTTCGTATAACTTCACGTCTTTTCAATCCGATTCTGTGTTTTTCTGATCCCGAATTAACAAAAGGATTTTGGTAAAAACAGGCGAAATCCGATTTAAAGAAGAATTATTGGCTAAAAAACGGATATTTGCTGTCTAATGGCATACAGGAAAATGGAAAATGACTGATTTTTGGCAGGAGGTAATTGCATATGCAGCGCAAATTGATGTGCTGGAACTTTTGGGATCGATATTCGGGCTTCTGGCAGTCTGGTATTTGATAAAAGAGAATATTCTTACCTGGCCTGCAGGGATCATTTATATTTTTATCTCATTTGTGATTTTCTACCGGACAAAACTGTATGCAGACCTTGCATTGCATTTCGTGTTTTTAGTGCTTAATATCTATGGATGGTATTTCTGGATAAAGGGCCGTAAAGAAAAGAGCGATCTTCCGGTAACCACCATATCATTTAAATTTCTGACCTCGATTACCGGAGGGTGTGCAGTTGGTATTTGGATTATGGGGACATTATTTGAGAGATACACGGATGCCGCCGTACCGTATTGGGATAGCGCCACCACCGTGCTCAGCCTGGCAGGCATGTGGCTTACCGCCCGTAAGAAAATCGAAAACTGGTATTTCTGGATTGTCGTGGATATCCTGGCTACCGGCATTTATATTTATAAAGAAATATATTTTTATGCCACCCTTTATGGCATATACATTGTATTGGCATCCATCGGGTATTTCTCCTGGAAAAAATCGATGGAAAATGTTGCTGCTGCCCGGACATGAAAAAAGTTGTCATTCTCGGGCCGGAATCTACCGGAAAGACAAAACTAACCATGGATCTGGCGGAGTCGTTCAACAGTCGATGGGTACCGGAATATGCACGCGAGTATTTGAATAAGCAGGGCGGCGCCTACCATGAACCAGATTTGCTTAAGATTGCAAAAGGCCAGGCTCGCCGCGAACAGGAAGCCATTGCAGGTAAAGGCGAAGTCGTATTTTTTGATACCGATCTTACTGTTATAAAGATTTGGAGTCAATATAAATACGGCCGTTGTCATCGCTGGATCGTCAACCAACTGAACCGGCTATCTTACGACTTGTACCTTTTGACTTACCCGGATATGCCCTGGACACCCGATCCATTACGTGAGCATCCACAACATCGGGATAAGATATTTTTATTATACCTTAAAGAATTGCAAAGCAGAAACCTGCCATTTAAAATCATTAAAGGACTAGGTAAATGCCGGTTAAACGAGGCTGTTTCCGCAGTGAGCAATATATTGATAACCGGGTAAAGATGGCTCTTATTGCTTCACTGAAAACCTGATGGAAGCGACTTTACCGAAAACAATCTCCTTAACCCTTACAACTGTGCGTAAGATCATTGCCTTTTGCTTCTGGAATTTTGTTATAAACCACAATTTAATTTTAGGAAAAAACCTTTTTTATTATTAATATTGTGTTATCTCTATTGGGGTGCCTTAAAAGTTCAGGCTGAGATTATACCCTTTGAACCTGATTTCGATAATGCGGACGCAGGGAAGGATGATCAATCCGGGAATTACCCCTTTCTCCGGATAAGTTTCAACAATAAAAGAGATAAAAGATGAAGATTTTAACACTCATCACAGTTCTTGGACTGCTGGCAATGAACGTGTACGGGCAGTTCAAAGTATCCGGTAAGATATCAGACAGCGACAACCAGGTTGCGCTTACCGGTGCGAATATCCGGCTTAAAAATGCGGGCAAGGCAACGTTCAGCAGAAAAGACGGTTCTTTTCTTCTTACAGGGATAAGTAAAGGAGATTATAGGCTGGTGATTTCGTATCTGGGGTATGAAAAAGTGAGCAGACTGATAACTGTTAACGGTGATCTGGAATTGGATATATTGATGATCCCCGCCGCCATTATGACCGATGAAGTGATTGTGACCGCTACCAGGGCAACCGATAAATCATCCATGACGTATTCGGTACTTAAAAAGGAGGAAATCGAAAAGCAAAATTTCGGGATGGACTTACCGTTTCTTCTCAACCAGCTACCTTCTGTAGTTATCACCTCGGATGCGGGGGCAGGTGTCGGCTATACGGGCATTCGAATCCGCGGAAGCGATGCTACAAGAATCAATGTTACCATAAACGGCATTCCGCTGAATGATCCTGAGTCACAGGGTGTGTATTGGGTGGACCTTCCTGATCTCGTGTCTTCGGTACAGGATATACAAGTACAACGAGGGGTGGGCACTTCCACCAACGGGCCCGGGGCATTTGGGGCTTCTATCAATATTCAGACTTCCTCCTTCAGTGAGCAGCCTTATGCCACCCTGAGCAATGTATTCGGATCATTCAACACCCGCAAGCACACACTCCTGGCAGGAACCGGTCTTCTTAATAATAAATTTGCATTTGATGCACGGCTTTCGCGAATTCATTCCGATGGTTACATTGACAGGGCTGCTTCCGATCTGAACTCGTATTTTACTTCTGCGGCTTATTACGGCCGTTCTACTCTGGTAAAACTGAATATATTTTCAGGTAGTGAAAAAACCTACCAGGCATGGTGGGGTGTGCCCGAATCAAGACTTAATGACGATGTTGAAGGCATGCAGGAATATATCATTAACAACGGGTTGACCCAGCAAGAAGCTGAAAACCTTCTGAATTCCGGACGTACCTATAATTATTACACCTACGATGATGAAACCGATAATTACCGGCAGGATCATTACCAGCTTTTGTTTGCACAGGATATAACACCTTCACTGACGTTTAATACTGCGTTTTATCACGTTCATGGCGAAGGTTACTTTGAACAGTACCGGCAGGACGACGATTATGCCGGTTATGGATTCGCAGATGTGATCATTGGCGGAGACACAATCCGGGAAACCGACTTAATCAGAAGAAGGTGGCTGGACAATGATTTATTCGGAACGAATGTTTCTTTTGATTACAATCCTTCCGCAAACCTGCAACTGATTTTCGGCGGAGCATGGTCAGGATATTCAGGTAAGCATTTTGGCGAGGTTATCTGGATGCGGATCGCCGGAGATACAGATATCAGGGAGCTATATTATGATAACCTTGGTGAAAAGGACGATTTCAACGCATTTGTTAAAGCCAGTTACTCGGTTAACGACCGGTTGCATTTGTTTGGCGACCTGCAGTACCGAACCGTAGCGTACCAGGTGGAGGGTATTGATAATGACCAGCGGCAGTTAAACGTGGATGAAAATCTTAAGTTTTTTAACCCGAAAATGGGCATTACATATGATGTGGCACAAGAACAAAGCATCTATACTTCGTTGAGCGTTGGTAATCGGGAACCTGACAGGAATGATTTTATTGATGCACCGGCAGGTAGAATTCCTGAACACGAAACATTATATGATTTGGAAGCAGGATACAGGAAAAGGGGAACAGATTTTTCGCTTGAAGCAAATTTTTATTATATGTACTACAAAAACCAGTTAGTCCTAACTGGTGAACTAAATGATGTGGGGTCAGGCATCAGGATCAATGTGCCTGAAAGTTACCGTGCCGGTATTGAACTGGCTGCCGCCGCAAAACTTGGACAGAAATTCAGCATCAACCTGACCGGAACATTAAGCAGAAATAAAATCAGGAATTTTGAGGAAGTACTGTATGATTTTGGCGTGAACTGGGATGAGTATAATATTGTCAGAAACAGCTATTCTGATACGGATATTTCATTTTCGCCTTCAGTGATTGCAGGAGGTACGCTAAATTATTACCTTGTCAGGGGCTTCGAAATAGCTTTAATATCGAAATACGTAAGTAAACAATACCTTGATAATACAGGTAACAACGCCCGTGTGATCAACTCGTTTTTTGTAAATGACCTGAGGATGATTTATAAAATTTATCCGGAATTTATGAAAGAAATTAGCTTTTCGCTGCTCGTAAACAATATTTTTAACAACATGTGGGAATCAAACGGTTATACCTACGGGTATATCGGCGGAGGGCAGGAGTTCAGGGAAAACCTGTACTACCCACAGGCGGGAACCCACTTTCTTGCGTCGCTGGTGCTGAAATTTTAACCCAAAATTGTCAATAGAATTGACAATTTTACCCTACGGGCAGACGAAAGTCATTGATATTCAATGACATTTGTCTGGGTTAACCTGGATCATTGAAAAGCAATTAAATCTTACAACTGGTTTGCATTATAATTCTCTAATTTTTAATCGTCCACGCTTCGTACGAAAATTTCTAATGAAATTTTCGGGTTTAACTATCGCCTTACAATCTTACAAAAGGCGTGTATCACCATGTCTGAAGCCAGGAATTACTTATACATCTTCTCGATTTCCTTCCTGTAATTTTCCAGCAGCACCTGCCTTACCGGTTTTAATGTGGCAGTAATTTCACCTTTCTCTGAGGTCCACTCTTCATGACACAGTACAAAATTTTTCACTCGTTCATAATTGGGCAGCTCCTCGTTGAGGCGTACTACTTCACGGTTGATTATATTGCGGACCTTGATGTTATGCACCATGTATTGCGGGGCTGTCCAATGAATGGCATTTGCTTCGCACCATTTTTTCAGTATCGAAAATTGCGGAACCAGCAATGCCGTTACATAAGGCCGTTTAAAACCAATGATCAGGCACTGCTCAATAAAAGGAGAAGATGTAAAAAGGTTTGTTAATGGTAGCGGTGCAATGTATTTACCTGCGGATGTTTTAAAAATGTCTTTTTTCCTGTCGGTGATCTGTAAAAATTTCCCTTCCACAAACTTACCTATATCGCCTGTTCGCAGCCAACCGTCGGGTGTCAGTATTTGTTGCGTGAGCCCGGGTTTTCTATAATAACCTTTCATTACATTGTGACCTTTCACAAGTATTTCTCCCTCATCCGTACCCGCTGTGGTATCTATTTTTACCGTTACTCCAGGCATGGGAATGCCCACAGTGCCAAACCGGTTCAATCCCGGTTCAAACCGGTTGATAGAAATAATAGGCGAAGTTTCAGTCATACCATATCCTTCGCGTATGCGTATTTTTGCCGCTGAAAAAAAACGGCCGATTTCCGGTTGCAGCGCTGCGGCTCCAACTACAATGCATTGCAATTTGCCACCAAGTAATCTGCGCCAGGGATAAAGCACCATTATTCTAGCCAGGAATAAATCAAAAGCCAGCTTTTGCCGAAGCTTATGGCCCCCGCGGTATGCTCTGGCAACTTTCATGGCACGGGTGACCAGTTGCCTTTTAAACCAGTTTTTGCCCATCTGCTCTTCCTGCAAAAAAGCATACATTTTCTCCAGAATACGGGGCACAGCAGTACAAAAATAAGGACGTACGGATTTGAAATCATACGCTATACTTTCACGGTCGTGGCTGAAATAAACTTCAACACCGCAAGCGATGTATGCATAGCAGACGCTGCGTTCAAATATATGGCTGAAAGGCAGAAAACTTAGTACGCGTTTTGAATGATCCAGTGGGAAAACCGCGATTGTATTCTGTAAATTGCTGACCATATTGGCATGAGTCAGCATAACGCCTTTGGGAATTCCGGATGTGCCCGAAGTGTACATGATGGTAAACAGATCCTCTTCATTGATACGACTTTTGGCTTCTTTAAGTGCCTCAAGCTGGCCAGGGTCAGGTTTTATCAGTTTCAGAGGCTCGAAATATCCTTTTTTCTGTGGTTCAATATGTTGCACAACTAATCCTTCGAGCTTTTCGCACAGCGGCAGTATTTTGTAATAAAGCCCTTCGTTGGCTGTAATACACAGCCTGGCCCCCGTTTCGTTAAGAATGAGCGTTATTTCGTCAAGCGAGGCAGATACATGCAGTGGCACAACTACCAGGCCGGCCTGCTGACAAGCAAAATCGAGGATTATCCATTCAGGCCTCCCCAAATCGGGTACGATAGCAATTTTATCACCGCTGTTAAATCCGCTCCCGATAAACCATGCAGAAATGGCATCAGCTCTGGATTGAATTTCATCTATTGAATAGCTGCGCCAGGATCCGTTTATAAAAATGTTTAATGCCTTTTGTTGTGGAAATTTACTCCTCTGATAGGTCAGAATTTCAAATACACGGGTAAAACCAGTTTCTGTATTTTTCATGCCTGCGGTGTTTCACTTACCGGCTTCACATACAGGATATCATAAAGTGTTTCAAAGAATTCCGGAAAATCAGTCAGATCGTTGTGATGACCATTTTCGATTTTGATAAGCGATATTTTATCCGGATAGAGTGCTTTCAGTTTTTCACTCTGATTAATCGGGATCAACCGGTCTTTGGTTCCATGAATGATATAAACGGGACATTCTACAGCTTTCAGGTATTCGTCGGTGCGGATATCATATCGCAGGATCCATCGGAGTGGCATAAAAAACAAGAATCGCTTTATGTTATAAAAAAAGCTGAAATACGGCGAGTCAAGAATAAGCATTCTTGCATTATTCCATGATGCAATACGTGCGGCAATACCACTCCCAAGCGATCTGCCATATATGATGATCTTATCTGCATCGTAGTTTTTTGCCAGCCATTTGTACATAAATTGTGCATCTTCAAATAATTTTTTCTGGGTTCGTTTACCCTTGCTTTTACCAAAACCCCGGTAATCCATCATAAAGATGTTATATCCATTACTCAAAAAATCTTTTGCAAATTTTCCCCAACCTTTTATACTTCTTGAATTACCCTTCAGGTAATATACCACACCCCGTGACGAAGGCACCGTAAAATAGATCCCGTTGATGTATCCTCCGTCTTCCATGTCAAAGTGCAGTTCTTCAAAGGGGAAGTCGTAGGAGTAACTGAAGGCGGAAGGAAGTATTTCAGGCCTGAAAAAAATAAAATGCTGAAAAAAATAGAAAAGCAGACAAAGTCCGGCATAAATAAGTGCAATAACCAATAGCGTGGTTAGCATGTTGAATTGAATTATATTAAGATCCGAAATACGCAACAAAATTTGCCCGGTAAACAGATAATTTCTTAACATTTATGAGGTTAATAAATTACCATAGACTTACCCCGGCAACCAATCTGAATCTGGCAAGTAATAACGCATTTTATCAGAATGACATTTTTCTAATACCAATTCCTGGGTTATAAGCTAATAATTTTTAAGTGAAGTAAAAAATAGCCTTTTGATTTGCGATCAGACAATCGTGTACGGAACCGGTAAATTGAATTTGGAAAGCGGCGTTTATACGGATATTTATGGATATTTATGAGTATATACGGATATTTATGAATATAAATAGCTTGAAGGCAGCCCGCCGCACCCCTCGGTCCCTAAAGGGGATGCCCACCCGCTTGCAAGCAGCGAAGACCGAAAGGATCTCCTAATGAACCCTTTTCAGTGTGAGCCAGTTTACTACTCTAATTCTTCATTATGACAGTAGGGCGACCACCTACTCACCGTAACTCCGAAAGCTTTCGGAGTAAAGGCGACCGAAGAATCTCATGATTTTTACTCTTCTTTACTTGGGAGATTCTTCGCTCCGCTCTGAAAAAAGACTTAACCGTATGAGGTTATTCCCCACACGACTGACGTCGTTCGGGTGCCACGCGGCGCTCTGAAAAAGAGTAAAATATATAGCCCATGAGGCATGTTTGAGGATCAGGGCAGCACTTCTGCCAGTTTTTCATGATATGCTGCAAATTCCCTCAGATCATTATGTCCTCCTCCCTCAATAATGTACATTTGATCGGTTTCTTTTAACAAAGGTTTTATACGATTTGCTGATGATAGAGGCACAACATTGTCATCCGTTCCCTGAAAAATAATGATCCTGGTTTTTACCTGAGGAACGGACTCCAGGTTGGAAAACTTATTTTTTATGGCCCATTTAAATAAATTAGCAGGAAATAAACTTTTGATTTCATCAAAAGGTGTTTCCAGAATCAGGAGATCGTGGTTGGCAGTAACCGCAAGCTTTGAAGCAACGGCAGAGCCCAGCGAGCGACCGTAGATGATCCATTTATCGTAGCTGTAATTTGACCGGGCCCAGTTCCAGACTGTTTCGGCATCATCATAAAGGGCGGTTTCCGACGGAGTTCCTGTGCTTTTGCCATACCCCCTGTAATCGGTTATTAAAAGGTCATATCCGAGTCGTGTAAAATCATTTGCCAGTGTTCCCCATCCCTGCAGATTCCCGGCATTACCATGAAAATAGACAATCAACCCCCTTGCGGGTTGTTCGGTTTTGAATAACAAATTGTTCAGTTGTTCCCCGTCACTAGTGGGAATAAAAAACTCCTGGAAGGGTTGGTCAAAAATAAAATCATGATCCTTGCTGAGGTGGGCAGTTTGAAAGATGAGGCTATCTTCAAACATATATACTGCGAGAATTCCCAGGGCATACACTGCAGGTATCATGAAAATCAGCCACATAAATGTTTTCATTCCTGCAAATAAACAACATTTTTCGTTTAAGGTTTTTTACCCTCTGGCCGATCTGAACATCGCTTCAATTACTTTTGTATTCCGGTATGTTTCTTCAAGCGTCACAGGCTCTTCTCCATCATCGATAATGGCTTTTGAAAAGGCATCGCCCTGAATCGTATATTGGTTACAGACCGGAACGGTTATTACTTCGTTAGTGTTTTCAAACTTATCCCCTTTAAAAATTATTATTTCTGCAGGTTGCTCAACGGGGGCGTTAAACGGAATAGATATTTCAAGCATTTTTTCTGTTCCGAAAAATTGCATTCGCTGATAGGGGACAAGTTGCGTAGATGCAGAAAAGACGGCTTTTCCTGAAGGGAACTCAAGAATTGCGGAAACGATCTTATCTGTATTAAACGTAGCATCATAGGTCATACTTGCTTTTATATTTACCGGCTCTTCACCGAAAATGAACCTCGACGTCATAACCGGATAACAGCCGATATCCCAAAGGGCCCCACCGCCATAAGCGGCGATGTTCCGTATATTATGGGGATCATTATTGAAATAACTGAAAAACCCATGGATCAACTCCAGTTTGCCGATAAATCCTTCCTCAATAAGTTGTTTTACTTTGAGCCACTGGGGATGAGTTTTTACCATAAACGCTTCGCCAACTTTCAGCCCCGTTTTTTCCTTAAGGGTAATAACAGGGCGTATGTCGCTGGAATGTAATGCAAACGGTTTTTCACAAAGCACATGTTTTCCGTGTTGCATACTTTTTATCGTCCATTCCACATGCAGGTGATTTGGAAGCGGATTGTAGATTGCCTCTATTTCTTCATCCTGCAGCAACTCCTCATAACTGCTATACGCTTTTGGAATGTTGAGTTTGTCTGCCCACATCTTCGCTTCATCTATACTACGCGAAGCAATAGCAGCAACCTCTGTTAGTTCACCCTGTTGCATGGCAGGGATTACCTGCAACGTACCTATCCTGGCTGTACTTAGGATTCCCCATTTAACTTTTCTTCCGGTATTTTTCAAAATATGTGTTCTGTTTTGAGTCTGTCTATAAAGTTCATAAATCAGAAAAAATGAATGACTTTTTATATTGACCCACCCCTACACCCCCGCCTGTGGCGGGGGAATAATTGGTATTCATTTTTTTAGATTCTCCAATCATCATTATTTTATAGACAGGCTCTATTTAGATTATAAATTTCATGTCATAAAATGTGCTATTCTTTTAGGGCAGGAAATAACTCAGGTGATTTTCTGTGCATGGTAGCCTGCTCGTAGGCATATGCAATCCGGATCAGTGTGGGTTCATCAAACATCCGGCCTGTAAACTGTAGCCCGGCAGGTAAATTGCCGGTGGTATATCCCATGGGCACCGTAAAGGCCGGTTGGCCGGTGTGTGGTGCAATCACCTGACTGTTATCGCCTTTGTAACCCTCCATATCGCCAACTTTTGCAGGTGGATTGTTCCAGGATGGATATATCAACGCAATTACATCGTAAGTGGCCATGGCTGCTGTGATGGCATCACGGAATGCAATTCTGTGGGTATCGGTGTAAGGATCCGAACAGGGTGAACCATCTTCATGCAGTTGCAGTGTGTCGGTTGCGCGTAAAAAATATTCAAGTAGTTCTTTGATATACCCAGAGTATTGCCCCGAAGACAATATTTCTTCGAGATTTTTCACAGGCGCCGCTTCTCCCAGCGAAGTAAGGTATGCATTGATGTCGTGCCGGAACATCGGACACCATTGGTTTTGTTTCAAACTGTCAAAATCCGGAATGTCAATGGGATCGATGATTATGGCGCCTGCTTTTTGAAGGTCTTCGATTGCCTGCTCGAATAAGGCATGTATTTCAGCGTCAGGATCAACTTCACTTAATAGCCTCAAAACACCAATCCGGGCGCCTTTCAATCCGTCTTTGTCCAGATATTGCATATAATTTTCCGGCACCTTTCCCTTGCTGTATTCGGTTACCGGATCATCAGGATCGTAACCGGCAATTACTTCAAGTATTCGCACGGCATCTTCAACCGTACGGGCCATTGGACCTCCTACATCGTTCCGGACGTACAGCGGTATGATTCCCTGGCGGCTCGTTAATCCCAGTGTGGAACGAAATCCAACCAGGGCATTATGTGAAGAAGGCCCTCGGATCGAATTGCCTGTGTCGCTACCCAGGCCGGCTGCACCGAAATTAGCCGCTACTGCGGCGGCGGTACCTCCACTCGAACCGGCCGGTACGTGCTCCGGATTGTATGGATTCAAAGTTTCTCCTGCAGTAGAACTGATGGTTACCTTCGGGCTGAAAGCCCATTCGGCCATATTGGATCGGGCAAGAACGATGGCTCCGGCTTCTTTGAGTTTCCGGACCTGCCAGGCATCTTTTATGGAAATGTTATCTTTAAGGGTCAATGAGCCTGCGGTAGTAGGTAAACCGGCAACATCATAATTGTCTTTTACAATCAATGGAATACAATGCAAGGGCCTTAATTTTCCTGTTTCTTTATACTCTTTGTCCAGTTCAATCGCCCGATCCAATGCCTCCGGATTTATCAGCGTTATGGCATTGAGTTTCGATGGCTGATCGAAGGTTTCTATTCTTTTAATGTAGTTTTTCACCAGTGATTCGCAGGTGCAGGCGCCTGAGCTGAATGCCTGGTGAATGTCTGCAAAGGATGCTTCCTGAAGTTCAAACTTTTCCGGAGAGTTACAACTGTTCATTACAATAACAACTGAAAAGGATAACAGGAAAATAATTCCGGACGTTGTATGCATATACTTTTATTTTAAAACAGTAACGGAAAATTAAATATTTCCTGTTGCAAACCGGTCTTTTCCATTGATATCTTTAATGATTCGTACTGCCTTAAATCTGGCTTCATTAAGAAGCATTTCTACTTCAGCGCCCTTCGATTCATTGATCTCGAAATAAACGCTGCCGTTGTCAGTCAGGTTGCGGGCAGCCAGCTCGATAATGCATTCGTAGAAAACAAGCGGGTTATTTTCGGGAACAAACAAGGCTTCAACCGGCTCAAAAGCAACTATATTGCTATCCATCAGAATTTTTTCTTCTTTGGTTACATAAGGCGGGTTGCTCACAATAATATCATATTTTGTACCGGGAAGGGAGGCTATGTGCAGTACGTCTTTTTGATGAAATTGAATTTTAACCCTGTTCAGCAGGGCATTCTTTTCAGCGAGTTCAATTGCCTCCCGGCTGATATCACATGCGCTGATAACGGCATCCGGTATATTTTTTTTCAGGCTTATGGCAATGCATCCGCTGCCGGTCCCGATATCCAGAATGCCGGGTTTTTCCAGTATGTTTTCACGTATGATCAGATCCACAAGCTCTTCGGTTTCCTGCCGGGGTATAAGCACTTCCTTGTTTACCTCGAATCTCAATCCGTAAAAAGCAGCTTCACCAAGAATGTATTGTATGGGTTCATTTGTGAGCAACCGCGCTTTAACGCCCAATAGAAATTGGCTGTCTGATTCATTCAACATAATTTTTTTGCCTGCAAGAACTTCTGTTTTGGCTATTCCAAGATGCTCAAATACAAGAAATGCAATACTTTCTGCTTCCTTTCCGGAATAAATGGCTGAAAGTGCAGTCCGGAGATCTGTGAAGTGCTCGTCAGGTAAAGGCATATTTGATGACTATTATAATATTATAATATAACCAGAATAATTCATGAATAATCTATTGCGCATTCCAATTACCTACCATTCAAGCACTTGCTCGAATTTTGGTACTCAACGTAGCTTTGCTACGCCTCCGTTCCAAAATTCTGTGCGAGCACTTGACTGTCAGATACTTGAAACGCTCATAACAAAGATTCATGAATTAATCAGGTTAAACCGTTTAATTTGTTATCTAAAAATACGAAGACCTTGTCAAAGGATGAACAATATATGAAACGTGCGCTTGACATCGCCAGGTTCGGACTTGGAAATGTAAGCCCGAATCCGATGGTGGGGTGTGTGATTGTGAATGAGGATAAAATTATCGGTGAAGCGTGGCATAAAAAATTTGGCGGGCCGCATGCGGAAGTTCATGCCGTTGCCCAGGTTGAAGATAAATCGTTACTACCCAAGAGCATAATTTATATAAGCCTTGAGCCATGTTCGTATCATGGGAAAACACCCGCCTGTACGGATGTGCTGATTAAACATAAAGTGAAAAGAGTTGTAATCAGTAACCGGGATCCAAATCCTCGTGTATCAGGGAGTGGAATCCAACAGCTTCTGGAGCATAAAATTGAGGTAAAAGAAGGCGTGCTTTGGGCGGAAGGGCGTGAACTGAACCGGCGGTTTTTTACAAATCAGGAAGAAGGGCGGCCGTATGTTATTCTGAAATGGGCTCAGACAGCTGATGGTTTTATTGCGAAGGAAAATCGTGATTCGAAATGGATCAGTTCAGACGCATCGCGTAAAATCGTACATAAATGGCGTGCTGAAGAAGATGCCATTTTAGTAGGAAGGGGCACGGTTGAATACGATAATCCCACACTGAATGTCAGGGATTGGGAGGGCAATAGTCCGGTGCGAATAGTGATTGATACCAGATTGAAACTCGATAATAGCTATCTGATATTTGACAAACAGATAAACACAATTGTTTATAATTACGTTAAAGATCAAATTCGGGAAAATCTGATTTTCAGAAGAATTAATAAAGATAATTTTCTGGAGGGAATGTTAAAAGATATGAATGAAAAAGGGTTGGGAAGCATCATTGTGGAGGGAGGCACTGAAACCCTTAATTATTTTATTGACGCAGGCTTATGGGATGAAGCAAGGGTCTTTGTTTCGCCTGCGAAATTTGAAAGGGGTATTGAAGCGCCGAAAATCATACAAGAAGCGGAGTCAAAAGAAATGATTGCCGATGACGAACTATACATTTACCGGTACCACACGGCAGAAAATGTTAATGCCCGGGAATAAATAATTATGTTTGCAGAAAGGTGAAATATTTATACACTTCCATACAGGAACATTTTAAAAAAAATAATGTATAGAAAATGTAACAATTTGAATATATAATTCATTCTTATTAAAGATTTAAACCTTAATAACCGGAAATCATGAAATCAATTAAAAGAACATTAAATGGACTGCTAATCCTTGGACTGGTAGCTGTCTTTACAGCAGGATGTAACAAATACGACGAAGGTGGACTAGTAAAAAAGGCAGATAAAAGATTAACAGTCAATTCATGGCAACTTGAAAAATACCTGAGAAACGGAAATGACGAAACCACCAGTTTACTTATAAGTAATTTTCAAGAGCAATTTCAGGAGGGGGGCGCTTTAATCAGAAATTACATTGGCAAAGACGGTTCCCCTTTTAGCGAAACGGGTATTTGGCAATTCGACAATGACAAACAACAAATTAAAATTTCAGGAGTTAGCAGTGTTGAATTAACAGACGAGACGTCTACTGTTTCCTCTTCGGACTACAACATATTGAAATTAAAAAAAGACGAATTATGGTATTATTTTGTCAATGGAGGTGACAGACACGAATTTCATTTTGTGCCGAATTAAAAAAGTAACCAACAATTGCCCAACAAATTAGCTCCGAAAAACCTGCATTTTTTATACAAAATGTTATGTATAATGAAAGTAGCCTTTATCATATGTTAGTCATTGAATAATGGCAGAGGAAATAATCGTTTCTGAATCTGAAAAAAAGGCGTCGAAATACGAATTGCTGTTACCGCAGATCATTGCGCTGATACGTGATGAGCCGGATGTTATTGCGAATCAGGCAAACCTTGTGGCAGCCCTGAAAACCGGAATGAATTTTTTTTGGGTTGGGTTTTATAAAGTGGCAGGCGATGAGCTGGTGTTAGGACCTTTTCAGGGGCCTGTTGCCTGCACAAGAATAGCCAGAGGACGTGGCGTATGCGGCACAGTGTGGGAAAAGAAACAAACGATCATTGTACCTGATGTTGATAAATTTCCGGGACACATTGCTTGTAGTCCGGAGTCGAGATCAGAAATTGTTGTACCGGTAATCCGGGATAAAGAGGTTTTATATGTTCTTGATGTTGACAGTACGGTGCTGAATGATTTTAACCAGACGGATAAAATCTGGCTTGAGAAGTTATTAAAAATGGCAGAGGAATATTTGTAATGCGATATTGCTGACATGTTTTACTTTTATACGGAATTAAGCATTGCTATCACTGTTTTACCTCCGGTTGTTTTGTCACCCGGCTTCACCTTTAGTTCTGCATCTATGGGCAGATATACGTCCAGTCTTGATCCAAACTTGATAAAACCAAATTCCTGCCCCTGCCTGACTAATGTTCCTTCCTGAACGTACCATTTGATTCTTCGTGCTACAGCCCCTGCTACCTGTCTGACCAGGATTTCAACATTGTTTTTCAATCTTATCACCATCGTGGTACGTTCGTTTTCGGTACTCGATTTCGGGTGCCAGGCAACCAGGTATTTTCCGGGATGGTATTTGAAATACGTAATGATGCCGCCTGCCGGGGTACGGTTTACATGCGCATTCAGTGGAGACATAAATATTGAAACCTGTATACGTTCATCTTTAAAATACTCATTTTCCAGTGTTTTTTCAACCACTACCACTTTTCCGTCTGCAGGGGCATAAACAAGATTCGGATCTTCTTTCGTAACTATTGCCGGACTTCTGAAAAACTGCAATACGAGTAAATAAAATAAAATGCTTACGGCAATAGCAACATTCTGAATATCTTCCTGAGATACTAAATAACTTATAACTGCATTTATCAGAAATAGCGTAATGAGTAAATAAAAAAGCGGTTTTTTACCCTCTTTGTGGATGGTCATATAACTTCGCTGATGATCTAATATCCGCCCCGGTACTTGTATGTTTTTGCAACTTTGTCGATGGCAACGATGTAGGCGGCAATCCTGTAGGAAACTTTATATTTCACTGCCGTCTTATATACATTTTCGAAAGCGTCTTTCATGATCCTGTCGGAGCGTCTGTTAACCCGTTCGCCTGTCCATTTATAGCCCAGTCTGTTTTGTACCCATTCAAAATAGGAAACCGTAACACCACCGGCATTTGCAAGGATATCAGGAATGACTACTATACCTTTATCATGGATAATGGAATCGGCTTTATATGAAGTAGGTCCGTTGGCACCTTCAACAATCAACTTTGCTTTTATTTTTTCTGCGTTTTTAACGGTAATCACGTCTTCTTTGGCTGCAGGAATCAATACATCTACTTCGAGTGTGAGCAACTCGTTTCCGGCTATTTTCTCTGCATCTGCCAACCCTTCAAGGTTTCCTTTTTTGACATTCCTGTATGTGATGGCTTTTTCGATATCCAGACCGTCTTTATTGATATAGGCGCCTGACAGGTCGCTGATGCCAATTACTTTAACGCCTCTCTCTTCCAGGAGCAAAGCTGCAAAAGAACCTACATTTCCAAATCCCTGAACAACACACGTAGCCCCATACGGATTTATCTGTAATTTTTCCATTGCCGACAGGGTAGCTACCATTACGCCCCGGCCTGTGGCTTCGGTTCTGCCAAGAGAGCCACCCAATACCAGCGGCTTTCCGGTAACCACGGCATTGGTGGTGTGGCCTACTGCTCTGGAGTATTGGTCCATCAGCCATGCCATTTCCCGTGGTCCGGTGCCAATGTCCGGGGCAGGTATATCTCTGTCCGGACCGAATATTTCGATCATTGACAGGGTATAGGCTCTCGTTAAACGCTCAATTTCCCCACTTGACATTTCCTTGGGATTGCAGATAATCCCTCCTTTGGCGCCCCCAAAAGGAATATCCACAACGGCACATTTCCAGGTCATCCATGCAGCAAGCGCCTTTATTTCATCAATATTCACCCCGGGGTCGTACCTGATTCCGCCTTTCGAAGGTCCAAGTATATTTGAATGTATTACCCGGAAAGCTTCAAATACCCGTAAGGAATCGTCGTCCATTGTAATGGGCAGGGAAACAGCTACCTGTTTTGCCGGAGACTTTAATACGTTGTAAATTTCTTCGTCCAGACCCAGAATTTCGGATGCAATTTTAAACCTGGACATCATGGACTCGAACGGATTTTCAAAGTCCACGATCGGGGCCGGTTCTATGTAACCCATAGCTGTTTTTTGTCAATCTAAAACGATTGCAAAGATAAATTTCTTTTAAATGATAAGATGTTTATTATCAAAATATTTTTAAAAATGCAGCAATAAAAGGAAGTGATAACAAGAGGCTGTCAAAGCGGTCGAGAAAGCCACCATGACCTGGTATGGTAGAGCCCGAATCTTTGATCTCCATACTTCGTTTGAAGAGCGATTCCACCAGGTCCCCATAGGTGCCAACCACGGCAACAATAAGTGCAATACTAAGCCATTCCCAAAGTTCGAGCGTTCCAAAATATTTAGACATACCCACGCTCATAAGAATGGCGAGCATCATACCGCCAAGGAATCCCTCCCATGATTTTTTGGGACTCACCCGTTCAAAAAGTTTCCTTTTGCCGAACCTGATACCTGCAAAGTAAGCTCCGGTATCGCTGGCCCATTGAATAAATATAATCCCGACAATGATCTGGTAAGTGTAAGGGCCGGTATGATATGCCGACACATGCAAAAGTGCAAAAGGCAATGCTACATAAATAATGCCCAGAAAGGTTAACCCGATATTTGTGAACGGTTTTTTTTCTGTTTTTTTATACAATTTGATCACGAAAGCCATATAAATCACCGGTAGAAGCAGGAAATAATACTTTGAAGACATCTCGTATTTCTGCTCCATAAAAACAATGATATAAATAATAACACCCGCCATAGTCCCCCAGAATTTGAGAGGCAGCATTTCGTCGAGTTTGAGCAGTTTATAAAATTCGAGCTGTGTGAAAATGCATATCCCCAAAAAGACAGCAAAGTAGGCCCATTCGTTCCATAATATTGCAATGATAATTACAATGGCTCCTAAAGCAGCTGTGATTACACGTTGGGTCAGGTCATTAAAATTATCGAAGATCGATTTCATCGGTTATTATTTTCAGAGCCAATAAAATATGGTCGGGGTTCACTTTTACTTCATAATTTCCAAAATTATTATAACTGCTATCCCTTTTTTTAAGTATCACCGGGTTCAGCCCCGCTTCTTCCAGGATATCGTTTACGATTTTTGCTCTGTACTCAAATTCACTACTATAAACTTTTTTCCAGTTACTCATGAACAGCTTTTTGATTCTGCCTTATATAATACATTTTAAACAAATATAACAGAACAACAGAAATAACAGCCGAAATAAGTACTCCACTCAGTGGCACCGTGTCCGTTGATTCGATATCAAATTCCAATGCTCCTTTGTTGTGGAAGAAAATCATTATCAATGTGAAACCATTATTGATAAAATGTGCCAACATGGGGAAAATGATTTTTCCCGAGAACACATACAGATAGCCGAACAAAGCTCCTAACAGCACTCTTGGCACAAACCCGAAAAACTGAAAATGAAAGAAACTAAAAAATGCAGCAGCTATCCATATTGCCAAATGAATATTTCTGGTCAGCACATACAAATGATTCTGGATAAAACCTCTGAATACGAGCTCTTCACCAACTGCCGGCAATACGGCAATAACCAGCAAGCTTATCCATAGCTCATAGCCATGATCAAAGGTTGTAATATATTCAGTAATCAGGCGGGCCTTATCTTCGATATTCCTGGCCCAGTTTTCGAAACCTGACATAGATTCAGGTAGCGTAAGATTAGCGTTCCACTCAATGAAGATGCTGTTGAAACCCATAAATACCACAACAATGGTGAATGTAAGCAGGATAATCACCGGAGAAGGTATGGTGTTTCCAAACATTTGAGAAGTGTGCAGGTTGAGAATTTGTTTTCCGTAGATATAAGGAAAAATAATAAACCCGATCAAGGTGGCAGTACCCTGGGTGATCAGAATAGGTAGTTTCATGGCTGGATTTCCGATCGGATCAACCTGCGATTTGACAAGATCCATTATGGATCCTTCAAAAAAAGGCAGCGAAAAGATTAATCCAATGAAGGGTCCGATAAACAAGAAACCGGTGAAAGAGATCAGTATGATCAGCAGCAATGATTGAAACGGACTAACCCTGTGCCAATGGTCTTCAGATAAGTTCATGTATATAGGATAAGAGGCAAATTTAGTTTAAAAATTGAATTTTGATCTTTTGTTGGCTTTCTTTGAACTTTTAATTCTTACAATTTAAAATGGTACGCATTGGGGATATAGATTTATGTGAGTTTCCGCTGTTGCTGGCTCCGATGGAGGATGTAAGCGATCCGCCATTCAGGGCCGTATGCAAAGAACAGGGGGCGGATTTGATGTACACGGAATTTATCTCAGCAGAAGGTCTGATCCGTGATGCTGCAAAAAGTGTACAGAAACTGGACATTTATGAGTATGAAAGGCCCGTAGGCGTTCAGATTTTCGGAGATAAGATCGAATCTATGCGGAAGGCCGCCGCCATCGCGGAAGCAGCAGGTCCGGAGTTGATAGATATAAATTATGGCTGTCCGGTAAAAAAAGTTGCCTGCAAAGGTGCCGGTGCCGGCATACTGCTGGATATTCCGAAAATGCAGAAAATGACGAAAGAGATTGTAAAACAGGTATCCGTGCCGGTGACAGTTAAAACCAGGCTTGGATGGGATGAATCGACCATCAGAATTGTTGAAGTAGCCAAAATGCTTCAGGATGTGGGTATAAAAGCGCTCACCATACATGGCCGGACAAGAAAACAAATGTATAAGGGTGAGGCAAACTGGAGTCATATTGCTGAAGTGAAAGACCATCCGGATATTAATATACCTGTTTTTGGAAACGGAGATATTGACTCTCCTGAAAAGGCCCTTGAGTACCGTCTGAAATATGGAGTTGACGGGATAATGATCGGCAGGGGGGCGATTGGAAATCCCTGGATATTCAGGCAGATTAAACATTATTTCGAAACAGGAGAAAAATTGGATGAGCCAGACATTCATGAACGCGTGAGTGTCACAAAGAAGCATCTTGAGTTGTCAATCGAATGGAAAGGAGAACGTTTGGGGATTTTGGAAATGAGACGCCATTATTCAAACTATTTCAGAGGCCTATCTGGATTCAAACCATACCGCACCCGCCTGGTTCAATCGCTTTTACCTGATGAATTATTCGATACACTTGATGAAATAGCCTTTGCTTTTGACACAAAACAATTTCAGGTTGTTTAATGTATCCCGGTAATGATGTCCGGCAAAACCGGCTTGCATGGGGGCTGTTGCTTTTCTTATCATTGATTTGGGGCAGTTCATTCATTCTTATCAAAAAAGGCCTTATTGCTTTTGACGCCGGCCAGGTTGGTTCGCTGAGGATCATTGCAGCTGCGGTATTTTTGTTGCCGTTTGCTATACAAAGAATGAAGCGGGCAAAAAGAAAACACTTTGTGGTGCTTCTTACCCTGGGTTTTACCGGCAGCCTGATTCCGGCCTTTTTATTTGCCATGGCCCAAACCCGTATCGACAGCGCTATTGCCGGCGCTCTGAATGCGATAACCCCTTTCTGGGTAATTATGCTTGGAGCGTTGTTCTTTTATCAAAAAATTAACCTCAGAATTGCAATCGGTTTATTTGTAGGATTTGCCGGTACTACTCTGCTGGTAATTGCCGGTAAGGAAGGATTGGGTAATGTAAATCTGTATGGGTTATTTGTAATTGCTGCCACGGTTTGTTATGGTTTAAACCTGAACCTGATCAAATTTAAGCTTTCAGAATTAGATGCAATTACGATTACAAGCGTATCCCTGGTTATGACAGGCCCCATAGCAATATTATACCTGTTGGCTTCAACTGACTTCATGAGCATCATTGGGACCGGTGATCAGGTAATGACATCGTTTGGCGCTGTTGTGCTACTGGGTGTACTTGGAACAGCCGTGGCACTGGTATTGTTCAACAAGCTTGTGCTGATAAAAAGTCCGGTATTTGCAAGCAGCGTAACATACCTGATTCCGATTGTAGCGGTTGCCTGGGGAATTATTGATGGTGAAAAGATAGTAACCGGCCAGTTAATGGGAATGGGTCTGATACTGGCCGGAGTATTCATAGCCAACAGGATCAGGTAGGAAAAACGTTTTGACAGAGCCGGACTTTTTACGAATTTGACTATTGTCAATTTGTAACATGGGATGAAAAAACGTGGGAAAGTCATTTTCTTTCCATTATCGGAGAAAGGCATATTGCTGCCATGCTATAAGAAATAATCATTCAGGGAAATGAAGCCACCATGCTTCATGGCAGATTTCGGTTTTGCCTCACACTGGCCTGAGTTTAACATGTGTACATTTACAAAGATCATGAGCAATCGGGGAAACATAAAAGATACCATGAAGGCACTTACCGAATAACCACGAGGGCATTATTTGCAATAATAGATTTCAGGAAGAAATATCAGGTAGCTAAACGGCTGGGTAGTAAGCCTGTTGCCATGTAAACGTTAAACACCTTCAGCCTCCACTGCCTCTACTTCGGGCATCATACTCTTCAAAAGATTCTCAATGCCCGATTTAAGTGTAAGCATTGATGAAGGACACCCGCTGCATGAACCCTGGAGCTGTAGCTTAACGATACCTTTTTCAAAGGAATCAAATATGATGGCCCCACCATCTTGTTCAACAGCAGGCTTTACATAATCTTCGAGGATTTTTTTGATTTTTTTTACCGATTCCGAATCCTCCTGTGTTTCTTCCTGATCACCAGTTATATCATCTGTAAATATCGGTTTGTCAGCTTCAAGATAATCTTTGATAAAGAATTTGAGCGGATCCCGAATATCTTCCCAGGCTACTTCGTCACTTTTTGTAATCGTTATGAAGTTATTCATGAAGAATACACGGTTTACATAATCAAAATCAAACAGTGCCGTAGCAAGTGGCGAAGCAGTGGCCACGTCTTTGTTGGCAAAGTCATAACTTTCTCCTTCATTAAACAGCATGAAATTGGCTACAAATTTTAGCGAATTCGGATTTGGATTTGCTTCAATATACAGGTTGATCTGCCTTTTATATAATTGCTCTTTATCGTATGTTTCCATGATTGACGCCAGTGTAATTGTTTTACAAAGATACAAAAGAAAATGTTTCTAATTTTGATATTTTCGTTACCGGACACGAAATCAGGTCAATGGATCATTTTCTGCCACCCTTCGGCCAGTCAAAAGATTCCCCTTTTGGGATTTAAAATTCAGAGTCTTTTTCAAGAAGTTCTTTGTCTATTCCATGGCTAAGTTCACCCTCTGAGCTTGCAACCAGGGTGGCAACCGTTGCATCGCCGGTAATGTTCACAACGGTGCGCATCATATCCAGGGGCCTGTCCAGGGCTATTATAAGTGCAAGGCCTTCAGGTTCTACCCCAATCGCTCCCAGCACTATTGTTAGCATGATCAGTCCGGCGCCCGGTACCGCTGCTGCACCGATGGACGACAATGTAACCGTAAGAACAATCATAAGCTGATCGGCCAGACCGAGGTCATGACCAAATGCAACCGCAATAAATACGGCTGATATTGACTGGTGGATGCTGGTTCCATCCATATTGACTGTAGCTCCCATCGGAAGCACAAAACTGGCCACCTCTTCGGAAACGCCCAGGTTTTTTTGTACTCTTTCCATGGTTACCGGCAGGGTAGCTGCACTTGAGCTGGTAGAAAATGCAAGGAGTTGTGCGGGAAATATGCCCTTGAAAAAATCTTTGTATTTTATTTTGGTAAACATTGTGATAAGCATCGGATAAAAACCAAAGATCATGAACGCAAGTCCGGCAACCACCGTAAGACCATAAACTCCCAGCGCTTTAAACAGGTCGATGGCCCCTGCCGGATCATCGCCGGTTACATCCACAATCAAGCCGGCCATAAGTGCAAAAACCCCGAACGGCGAATACTTCATAATAATCCCAACCATTCGAAGAATGATCTCCATGGCGCTGTGAAAGAACCGTTTCACCGGTTTTACCTTCTCTTTCGGCGTCATGATCATGGCAATCCCGAACATAAATGAAAAAAAGATAACCTGGAGCATCTGCGCATTGTTTGACATCGCCCCAAACAGGTTGTCCGGAACAATATCCACCATGATTTTCAACGGTCCGCCTTCTTTTACGTCCGATGCTTTTTCCTGTTTTAGCTGTGCATCGGGGGCAAATTTAGCACGCAATTCTTCCCTTTTATCCGGAGGAAGATATGCGCCGGGGTTAACCGTATTCACAAGGAAAAGCCCGATAGTTATTGCCAGGACGGTGGTAGCCAGGTAAAAACCTATGGTTTTACTTCCGATTCGGGAAAGTTTAGCAATGTCCGTAAGGTTTGAAATACCATCGATCAGTGAAATAAGTATTAAAGGTACGGCTATTAGCTTCAGCATTTTGATGAAGATGGTACCGAAAGGCTTTACCCAATCGGAGATAAACGGGCCAAAGTTCAGAAAAATTGCTGCCATGCCCAAAAGGACTCCGGCCAGCATACCTATTCCAATCTGTGATACAAGACTGAGTTTTTTCTTTTTCATTTATATATGGGTGTGAATTTAAACTTTTGAATTTCTTGCCTTGTGCAGCAGATAATGATCCGCCAGCACCAATGCTGTCATGGCTTCAACAATAGGAACCGCCCTGGGTACTACACAGGGGTCATGCCGGCCTTTACCTTGTATGGTAACCTTCTCACCCGCTTCATTCAGGCTATCCTGGTCTATCATTAGTGTAGCTACCGGTTTGAAAGCTACATTGAAGTATATATCTGCTCCGTTTGAAATCCCCCCCTGAATTCCCCCTGAGAAATTTGTTTTTGTTATCGCTTTTCCTTTTTCACTGATAATCTGATCGTTATGTTGCGATCCCTTCATTTTTGTGCCGGCAAACCCACTGCCGTATTCAAAACCCTTCACAGCGTTAATGCTCATCATGGCATGCGCTAATGCTGCATGAAGTTTGTTGAATACAGGTTCACCCAACCCGGGAAGCATATTCTCCGCCACACAAGAAACGACGCCGCCGATTGTATCGCCTTGTTTTCTTATTTTTTTTATTAACCCGATCATTTGATCAGCCAATTCAGGATCAGGACACCGTACGATGTTCTTTTCGGTTTCAGAAAGGTTAAGCACTTTGTAATTTTTCTTAAGCACGATATCCCCGACAGAAGAAACATAAGCCTTTATGTTTATCCCTTCCCTTTTTAGCAGCATCTTAGCTACCGCTCCCGCTGCTACCCAGTTGGCGGTTTCTCGTGCAGAACTCCTTCCCCCACCCCGGAAATCGCGGATACCATACTTGATAAAGTAGGTATAATCGGCGTGAGAAGGTCTGAATTGCCTGGATATGTGAGCATAATCTGCACTTTTCTGGTCTTTGTTGGCAATCACAATGCAAACAGGAGCTCCGGTGGTTTTACCTTCAAAAACCCCGGATAATACTTCCGGGTAATCATCTTCCTTACGCTGGGATGTGATCGAAGACTGGCCGGGCTTTCTACGGTTCAGATCACTTATAATTAAATCTAAATTAAAATCAAGCCCGGCAGGACACCCGTCGATGATTACTCCGATGGCTTTGCCATGCGATTCTCCAAATGTAGTGACCCTGAAAAGCTGACCGAAAGAGTTGCTCATGGATTATTTTCTGAAGGCTATAAAACCTGCTCCTGCTAACATAATTAAAATTATACTGTTAGCAAAAATATTAACGAACCGAGACCGGTTTCTTTTTTGAAGTGCATTGTCTCCAAACTCAATACGGTCATAAAAAGGGCCAAGGTCATTTGAAAGAATTCTTTCATTTTTACGACTTTCGCCTGTTACCCGTAGGCTGATCGTCGATACCAACGTGTCATATTCTTCTTTGACCGTATTGAAATATATCCATGAGAAATAATCTCCCAGATGATACAACCCCGGCTCGTTGGGAATTCCAAAATAACTGAATGTTTTTGACCCGGTTACTTTGTTGTTTCTCCGATTAATCTTCTGTTCCATGTTGGGCTCATAGAACTCAAAGTTTGTATGCCCTGATACAGGCATCATGTCAATGGAAGAAATGTTTCCTTCACCAAAAATGCGAAACTTGTAATTAAAACTCTGACCCGTTTCAATATTACGCTTGTCGATAGATTCTTCCAGCCTGAAGATTCCGATTGAAACAAGGTCTTTCAGCGGATGCGACGGCAACTCTTTTACGGTAACTGTTTTAGGTTTGCTGTGAAACATTTTATACTCCTCTTTGCGGTTCTGGCCAAAAAAAGTAGGATTTTTTGCCACTTTGTATTTAATGAGTTCCAGACCGGTTTCCGGGAATACGACAGGCTCAAGATTAAACGGATAAAAAGTTGCCTGATAAATTTTGTACTGGGTGTATTCTCTGCCTCCCACTTTTACCGGTTCTCCGCTAATGTTTTCAATTTTGAAGTTTTCTTCCCAGCAGTTGGCTGGTTTGAGATCTTTCACTAATTCTGATACCTGTCTTCCCAGATCATAAAACTGGAGTGGTGCGCGGTTCGATTCGGATACATAGAAAGCAAGCGTTGCAGTAAAACCCTCTCCCAGATACACTTCGTCCTTGTTAACGGTAAGTGTCAGAAATGCGTCTTCCTTAATGTTTAGAAATTCCCGGGGCTGGTTTCTTCTACCAAACAAATCTTCGAACGGATCGCGGCTGAACGGGTCGGTGTATCGTTTTCGCCTTACCGACGGACCTACTTTTACGTTTTTACCCGACGAAGAAATTTCCTTTCCGTTCACTTCCATTGTAAATGGTGGAATGACGAAGGTTCCTTCACGTTGCGGAACATAGTTCATGGTGATACTTTGTGTGGTGCTTATCTGACCGTTTATAATGTTGGTGTTGGATGATGATGAGGTGCCTCTTTTTACAAATCCATTGATTTCAGGAAAGTTATTATATGACTTAAGCCGTTCATTTTTTACCGTAACTGCGATGGTGAATACCTGATTGATGCCAATATTGTCCGGTCCAAGCTCCAGTGTAATATCCTGACCATGCGTATGTTGAAGTAAGACAAACGAAACAGATAAAAACAGGAATAATCTTATCATAATTTGTATTGAAAGATTAGCAGGAATGACAGCCTGCCGGGCAAAGGTAAAAAGTTAGGATGAAATTTTTGATTTCATTTCTAAATTACTATATTGATTCCTGAGATGAATACGTCATCCTTAATGGTCATGTTACCTTAATTTAAATTTAATGCTTATGTTAGAGTATGTTAAAACCATCCTCAGGAAAGTCAGCTTTGACAGAAAGTTATTTGAAAAAGAACTGATCAAAGCAATCAAGGCTCTCGTTAAAGAGGAAATCCGGGAACTGAAGGAGTGGTGCTATAAAACATTCGGGCACCTGTATCCTAAAATCCTTAACCGATGTTTTAGTACTTCAATTAGTTAACAACCAGCCCTGGCAGAAATTGTCAGGGTTTTTTTATGGCACTCCTGGCAATTAGGATACATTTTTCACGCAGAGATCGCAAAGGTGCAAAGTCGTAAAGTGAAACTCAGTTCAAATTTTCGCCGCCCTGCCTGCCGAGTCTACTTCGCCGAAGTGGCTTTACTAACGCTTATGCTTAAGCTTCACGGCCTGCCTTAGGCTTCGGCCGTTGGCGGAGCATAGGTGCTACGTAGGCTGAAAACGACAGTACAGTCAGGCTTGATTTCACCTCTTTCTCTTTTTTACAAATTCAATATTTCGCTTCAGGCCTTTATATTTTGTTCGTTTTAATGCTGATTTTTTAAACAATTCATTAAAAACATCTTCGGTAATTTCTTCCCAATCCTTTTTTGTCATCTGCACCAGATCAGGAGGAGGGTCAAAAGCCGGTTCCTGATGAGGTTTTGAAAACCGGTTCCACGGACATACATCCTGGCAGATGTCGCATCCGAATATCCAGTCTTCCATGTGGTCCGAAAACGACTCAGGTATATTGTTTTTTAATTCAATGGTCAGATAGCTAATGCATCTGGAGGCATCGAGCACATAGGGCTCGGGGAATGCATCAGTCGGGCATGCATCCATACACCTCGTGCATGTACCGCAATAATCTTTTACAGGGCCATCATACTCAAGTTCGGTATCAATGATGATTTCAGCGAGGAAGAAAAAACTACCCATGTCTCTGTTGAGAAGCAGTGTGTTTTTGCCGATCCATCCCAACCCGCTGTTTTTTGCCCACACTCTTTCCAGTACCGGCGCCGAATCCACAAAAACACGTCCGTTTATATCTCCTACTTTCTCCTGCAGACCGGTCATAAGCTCCCGTAGTTTATTTTTAATTACCTGATGGTAATCGGTTCCATAGGCATATTTTGATATTTTGTAGCTGCTTTTATCATCTGCAATATCTCTGGAAGGAAAGTAATTGTATAGGAGGCTAACTACTGACCTTGCTCCCGGAACCAGTTTGGTGGGATCAAGTCTTTTTTCAAAGTTATCTTCCATCCACGCCATCTGACCATTCATGTGAATATGAAGCCAGTTTTCTACCCGCCGGGCTTCTTCTTCAAGAAACCGGGCCTCCGAAATGCCGCAATAGTCAAATCCAAGTGCAGCGGCTCTCCTTTTAATAAATAAGGTGCATTCCGAAGGGGTCATAAGGCCAGGGATTGGGTAAATCAGTTAAACAGGCCGGGTAGTTTACCGGGAGGCACTTTATTCAGATGTTTGTATGCCAAATCGGTGGCTTCTCTTCCTCTAGAAGTACGCTTGATATAGCCTTCCATGATCAGAAATGGCTCGTACACTTCCTCGATGGTTTCAGCTTCCTCACCACAAGCCGTGGCAATGGTACTCAGGCCCACAGGGCCACCGTTAAACTTATTGATTATCGTACTTAAAATACGGTTATCCATATCATCGAGGCCACTCTGATCCACTTCAAGCGCCAACAACGCCATGGTAGCGATGTCGCGGGTAATTCGTCCGTCGCCTTTGATTTCAGCAAAATCACGGATTCTACGCAACAGTATGTTCGAAATGCGGGGTGTACCCCTGCTTCTGCACGCAATCTCACTGACAGCATCTTTATCGATGGGAGCGTTGAGAATATTTGCCGAACGCTGTACAATTTTGAATAAAAGTTCCGATTCGTAATATTCGAGCCGGGCTGTAATGCCAAACCGTGACCGAAGCGGGGCGGTTAGTAATCCTGCACGGGTGGTGGCGCCTATCAGGGTGAATGGCGCCAGGGAAAGCTGTATCGAACGGGCGCTGGGGCCGGAATCCAGCATAATATCAATCCGGAAATCTTCCATGGCCGAGTACAGGTATTCTTCTACCACCGGATTTAACCGGTGAATCTCATCAATAAACAGGACGTCGTGGTCTTCAAGGTTTGTTAGCAGTCCTGCAAGATCGCCGGGTTTGTCAAGTACCGGACCTGAGGAAATTTTAATATTTGCATTCAGTTCGTTGGCTACGATATAGGAAAGTGTGGTTTTTCCAAGACCGGGAGGCCCGTGAAACAATACATGATCAAGCGCATCCCCTCTACGGCGGGCAGCTTCTACAAAGACCTTCAGATTTTCCACGACTTTATGCTGGCCGGTAAAATCTTCAAAACTGGTTGGTCTGAGGGCTTTTTCAAGTTCTTTATCTGCAGCACTCAAGTGGCTGCTGTCTCCGCTTAAATAATCTTCACGCATGGATTACCTGTAGTTTGGCCTAAGTTAACAATTAGCCGATAAAATTTGCAATTAACAACTAAATTCGCATTCATAATTACATTTTCATGTTTCATAAAAGCAGAATTTATCCTATAATACTAATAATTGTACTTTTTGCTGTCTGGAAATATCGTGAATCCGGAAAGCTAAGGGTGGTAAGTTTATCAGGAACAACAATGGGAACCACCTATAGCATTAAATACCTGAGTAAAGACGGCACGGGGTATCAGCAGGAAGTGGATTCGTTGTTACTTGTATTTAATCAATCCTTATCTACCTATATTCCCAACTCTGAGATTTCACGATTCAACAGGGATACGGTATTTTATTTTAAGCTTCCTTTTTTTCTGCCTGTGCTGGAAGAGAGCAAACGGGTGTATGTAGCTACCGATGGAGCTTTTGATCCAACGGTAATGCCTCTTGTACGGGCCTGGGGATTTGGATCAGATCAATCGCAAATACCGGACAGCACTATAATTGACTCCCTATTACAGTTCGTTGGATTTGATAAGATAAGCTTTGATAGTAAAATGGTAACGAAATCAAAACCGGGAGTTGAACTCGATTTTAGTGCCGTAGCAAAGGGATATGGGGTGGATGTAATCGGTACATGGCTTGCGGATCACGGAATAAACAACTACTTTATTGAGATTGGCGGCGAGGTGAAATGCAAAGGTGTAAATAATAAAGGACAACCATGGCGGATAGGGATTGAAGACCCCACCCATGAAATAAACAACAGGGCAGCCAAAGCAATTGTGGAACTGCAGAACCGGGCCATGGCCACATCAGGAAACTACCGGAATTATTATGTTGTTGATAGTCTCTGGTATTCACATACCATTGACCCTGCTACAGGTTTTCCGATTCGGCATGCCTTGTTAAGCGCCACCGTTTTTGCCGACGATTGCATAACTGCTGATGCGTATGCAACCGCATTTATGGTTGCAGGTGTAGAAAAAGCCAGGCAAATGATTGAAGAAAATCCCGGGATCGGCGGTTTTCTGATTTATAGAGACAAAACGGGCAAATTACGAACGTTTACATCACGTGAAGCAGGCGATATACAAATTCTGAATGATTCCGGCAGTAAATGAATAACACTAATAACGGCAAAAAGGAATGGTTTAAAGAGTGGTTTGACTCTCCGTATTATCATATCCTTTATGAAAACCGGGATAACAACGAAGTAAAAATTTTTATCGATAACCTTGCTGATTATTTTGGATTTAAAAAAGGTGAAAAGGTGCTGGATCTGGCATGTGGCAAAGGTCGGTACTCGGTATATCTGAATAAACTGGGCCTTAACGTTATTGGGCTGGACCTGTCCGCGCATAATATTGCTTTTGCAAATCAATTTGAAAACAGAAGTCTGCATTTTTTTAAGCACGACATGCGTGAGCCCTATGATGTATGCTGTTTTGAGTATGTACTGAACCTTTTTACAAGTTTCGGCTACTTCGATACCTCCGAAGAAAATGAAAAGGCCGTATGTGCCGCAGCAAGGGCACTAAAACCGGGAGGTCAGTTCATGATTGACTTCCTGAATCCTTACAAGGTGATACATCATTTGATTCCTGAGGGAATTAAAACAGCAAGGGGGATCGTTTTTAAACTCAGGAGATATGTAAAAGACGGATACATCATAAAAGATATCCGGTTTGAAGACAAAGGCCGGCAATATCATTTCAGAGAAAAGGTGAAGGCCATCCGTAGGGTGGAATTTCTGAAATATTTTAAAAGTGCGCACCTCGATCTTGTAGATATATTCGGAAACTACGAATTGAATCCTTATGAAAAAGGCGAATCGGAAAGGATGATTTTTGTACTGAATAAAAATTCGTGAGCGCATGCTGCTAAACATACTCATTTTGTTTGTGGCTGCTGTTTCGGGAGGAATATTCAACATAATCATTCCCGAACAAAAAGGTCATGGCTTCCGGCTCAGCCTGGTATTTGCCGGTTCCTATTTGTTTTCGATCACAATTATTCACCTGATTCCGGGATTGTATGCATCCGGACAGGATACCTTCCATATCAGCATCCTGATTCTTGCAGGATTTTTTCTCCAGCAGGTTCTTGAGTATTTCACTTCCGGTATTGAGCACGGCCACTTACATCATAAAGACAAGCAGCACCATCACACAAGGCTTTCGGCGTTTACGGTGGTGATTGCCCTGTCAATACATGCTTTTCTTGAGGGTACACTGGTTACAAATCCGATGAACCATGGCATCCACAGCCAGAATAGCACCTTGCTAATGGGGATCCTGCTGCACAAAATTCCTGCCGCTTATGCGTTAATGTCGATTGTTACATGCCAGCTTAAAAGCAGGCAAATGGCTGTTTTGTTGCTACTCTTTTTTGCGTTTGCTTCACCGGCGGGACTTTTTTTAAGTGACATAACGTATCGTAACCAACTGATCACCGATCAGACTTTCACAATTTTATTTGCCCTGGTCAGTGGAAGTTTTCTTCATATTTCCACGACCATTGTTTTTGAAAGCAGCCCGCAGCATGCGTTTGGAAAAAGAAGGTTTTCAATGGCTGTTATCGGTGCGCTCGCAGCAATTGTTTTTGAATATTTACTCAAATAAATACGGGAAAATATTCTTTTTTTACGCTTTCTTGGCTAATTTAATAACCGTTTTTAAACCATAAAAGCTATGCCATATAAGATCAGAACATTATCCGGGTACCTCCATGAATATCAAAAAAGTGTATTGGATCCCGAAGAATTCTGGGCTAGAATTGCGGAGTCGTTTCACTGGAAGAAAAGCTGGGATAAAGTTGTTGAATGGAATTTCAGCGAGCCCAATATCAAATGGTTTGTGAATGCACGCCTGAATATTACCGAGAATATTTTTGAACGGAATCTGTTCACGCTCGGTGACCGTCCGGCTATCATCTGGGAGCCCAATGATCCGGAAGAAACAAACAGGATATTAACCTACAGGCAACTTTTTGAGAAAGTTTGCGGGTTTGCAAATACACTAAAAAACCTGGGCGTTAAAAAAGGTGACAGGGTAATTATTTATATGCCGATGGTACCGGAAACAGCCATTGCCATGCTGGCGTGTGCCCGGATCGGAGCGGTGCACTCGGTAGTCTTTGCCGGTTTTTCAGCACAGTCATTGGCTGACCGCATCATTGACTGTGAAGCCGGTATAATTCTCACCTCCGACGGAAACTTCAGAGGTTCCAAAATCATAGACACAAAATCTGTAGTAGATAAAGCATTGGAGCAATGTTCTTCGGTAAATACAGTTGTGGTACTGAAACGAACAAATACGGAAGTGAATATGCAGGAAGGTAGAGACATTTGGTGGCATGATGCCATTAAAGGAGTATCGACAGAGAATATCGCCGAAGAAATGGACGCTGAAGAAATGTTGTTCATTTTATATACATCAGGTTCTACAGGAAAGCCCAAAGGGGTGGTTCACAGCAGTGGTGGGTATATGGTTTATACCTATTACACGTTTATGAATGTATTCCAGTATAACCAGGGCGATGTGTTTTGGTGTACGGCCGACGTTGGGTGGATTACCGGGCACTCCTACATTGTGTACGGTCCTCTCCTTGCCGGCGCAACAACTCTCATGTTTGAAGGTGTTCCCACATATCCTGATCCGGGAAGATTCTGGGCCATTGTTGATAAGTATAAGATAAATCAGTTTTATACCGCACCTACAGCCATAAGGGCACTCATGGCGTTTGGTAATGAGCCTGTTGAACCTTATAGCCTGGAGTCATTGCGCGTGATCGGAACAGTAGGGGAGCCTATCAATGAAGAGGCCTGGCACTGGTATCATGATTTTATAGGAAAAAACAACTGCCCTATTGTTGACACATGGTGGCAAACGGAAACGGGAGGCATTCTTATTTCACCTATTGCAGGGGTTACACCTACCAAACCGGCATATGCCACCCTGCCATTGCCGGGAATTCAACTGGCAATACTTGACGACGACGGCAATGAACTCAGAGGTAAGAGTGTGGAGGGTAATCTTTGCATAAAGTATCCCTGGCCGGGGATTATCCGGACTCTCTATGGTGATCATGAAAGATGCCGACAAACCTATTTCGACAAATTCAAGGGGTATTATTTCACGGGTGATGGTGTGCGAAGAGACGAAGAAGGCTATTACCGAATTATGGGTAGGGTTGATGATGTGATCAACGTTTCCGGACACCGCTTTGGAACAGCCGAAATAGAAAGCGCCATTAATGAGCACCCCAGAGTGGTGGAGTCAGCAGTAGTAGGCTATCCACACAAAATAAAAGGACAGGGCATTTATGCATTTGCCATTTGTGATTTGTCAGGTCAGTCTTCTGAAATACTTAAAAATGAAATTAAACAGACTGTAAATAAAGTAATCGGACCTATAGCCAAACCCGATAAAATCCAGATTGTGTCAGGTTTGCCAAAAACCAGGTCAGGCAAAATCATGCGGAGGATTCTCAGGAAGGTGGCAGAAGGGGATGGAACTGATTTCGGCGATACCTCAACACTTCTGAATCCGGAGGTAGTGGAGGAGATTATAAAAGGTAAAGAATGACGGATGATTTATAAGAAATTTGCCCTGTTTTTTGTGTTGTTTTTTACCACCGTGCTGAGTATTCAGGTTTTTATTTATAAATCTGAAGACCCGGTGTCGGTGCTGATTATAAAGGACATTATCGCAGGTATTGTTGTCTCCGGCGTGTTTGTATTATTAACCCGTAAAGCAAAGACAAAGGGCTGACCTCTATTTTAAGAAAAGCCAGCCCTTTACTGATATTAATAAGCATTTAACTTCCGCATGCGATGCAGTCATCGGGGTTATCGAGTGAGCATTGCAGGTCGCTGACTTTCTGTTCCTGTGGCATATGCTGGCCTTCGGCCTGTGTGGTCACTGCTACTTCGGCAGGTTGCCCGAGTTTGCTTTTATCCACTGTAAACTTGATTGCATCGGTGGCCGCTTTAGACCGGAGGTAATACATGCCGGTTTTGAGGCCAAGCTTCCAGGCATAAAAGTGCATGGAAGTCATTTTACCGAAATTGGGATCCTGAATGTGTATATTCATACTCTGACTCTGACAGGTGTATGCCCCCCGGTCAGCAGCCATTTCGATGATTGACTTTTGAGATATTTCCCAAACGGTCTTATACAGGTCTTTGATTTGCTGTGGGATTTCAGGGATATTCTGCAC
>JADFHN010000069.1 GCA_022567155.1 Bacteroidota bacterium | reverse complement strand
GAAGCACGCATGCAACTTTCATCATAAATTTGTATTATACAATTAGATGCAGCATGCCGAAGAAGTGAAACTGATCCGGAAAGCGCAGGGTGGCTCCGAATATTTCGACGAAATATATGAAAAGCATTTTGACAGGATTTTCAATTACGTATTTCGTCGTGTTGCTGATTTTCACCTCGCCAGGGATATCACTTCAGAAAATCATCATTCGAATGGAACCAAAATACCAGGAGGTGCTGGCACTTAGGTATTTCGAACAAAAACCGGTAGCGGAGATATGTCAGATCCTGAACAAAAAAGAAGGAACGGTTAAATCACTCATTTCACGAGGATTGGATAAAATACGAACCCGTATAAAATTATTGGAGAAAACTGCAACCTAAACCACAAAAAAGCATTATAGTGATGAAATCAAATGAAGAAATTAAAAAGAAAAATGGAAAATCTGACCATTCCCAATATAAAAAGCAATGCAACTAAAGAAGTCCTGAAAATTACGTTGCTGAACAGCCGGAAATCTGCCCATCTGGGCGTTTTGTTGCTGCTACTGCCTTTCCTGTTCTTCTTTGGAAATGTGGCGAAATATAACCTGGGAATTGACCTGGATTTTATCAACCTTTTCCTTGGCTGGATAATTTCACTCGATACAGTACCGGTAGTTAACTGGCTGATACGGTTTATCCTGTTGGGAGGCCCGATTCTGGCTATCTTGTTTAACCTGTTCGCCATCATGCACATGTACACCAATCACGAAACCCATGAGTTTATCATCACCCTGAAGCTGAAATGGGTGAATATAGCCATCATCATCTTGTGCGGACTTATTCTGTTGTTGTTTTTCACCTACCTTGTGGTGGAAAATATGAATCATCCGTGACTTACTTTGTAAAAGGTTTCAGCTGATAATAGCTCTTAATTGAACCGCGCGCTTTACACCCCAGTCGTCATCCTGAGGCCCTCATAAACATTTTCAATTTATTGAAAATGAACTAATAAAGTTGCAGAATGCCATGAGTGTTAGTACATCAAATCCATCTATAAATCAAAAACCAAAATTGCTATCCAAAGCATCACAACCCCCTTTATTCCCCCTTTACTAAGGGGGAATGGGACAAAATTCACATTCGGAGCCTCCCATTTGAGAATGCCCTAAAACTGTATTTTAAACAAGTCCCCCTTACTAAAGGTTGCTAAAGGTGGACTTAGAGGGATATTTGAAATTGTTGATAACCAATATGTTACAAACTTTGTTTATTAGTAGCATGAGCGAAGGATCTGTTAGAATCAACAGGGTATCAATTTACAGATTCTTCCCTTTGGTCAGAATGACGGGATATAACTTCCGTCCGGTAAAGTCAGGAATTAAGCTTGTTTTCAACAATTTGCATAATACGTTCCTCAAGCTGAACTGCTTCAGCAGCCAGTTTTTCTCCACGGTTCATTATATCGGAAGCAAATTGTTGATCCGAAAGGCCGGCCACATTGATTTTTACATTTAACAAAGCGCCGCGAACGGCCGTCCGGGCACACAATGCCCCTACACCGGCATCTGTAATGGAGTTAGGATTACCTGATTCCGCCATAGCCTTCATTACTTCCATAGACATTAACGCGGTTTCGGCCACTTTAAAGGGGACTTCGGTAGCATAGCGTGTGGCTTCCTCAATGGCAATTTTACGCGCCTTTTTCTCCTCATCGCTGCCTTTTGGTAAACCGAATGCTTCCATTATCTTATTAAATGCACGCGTATCTTCATCCACCAGTTGGAGCAGGGTTTTCTGATAGGTCATGCCTTTTTCCGCCCAGTCCGAAAATTCTTCCCAGCGATCGTCCCAGCCCCGCTTATGCGCCGAAAGATTGGCCACCATCGTGCCGAGCGACACCCCAAGTACTCCGACATAAGCAGCGATTGATCCCCCACCCGGTGCCGGTGATTCCGAAGCGGTTTCATCGGCAAATTCAGTTAAAGTCATTTCCGTCAGCTTTTCGCCCTCGTCACCATCGAGCATATATTCGATGATTTTCTCATCTGGGTTGAACGGTTTTAAATCATCCAGGCCCAGCGACTTCACAGCGATTTTTATGATTTCCCGGTCACTTATTCCTACCGATCGCTGTTGTTTTTTCAGAAAGTATTTCCCGGCATCAAGCATGGCCTGCAGGGGAACCAATCCCACCAGTTCCGAACCCGTTACCCGGATACCTCGCGCCTGCGCTTTAGTAACAGCTTCATCAAAAGCCACATGCATGGGTGTGATGGAGATGTTGGTTAAGTTCAGGGAAAGCTGGGCAATGCCGTATTCTTCAATATACCAGCCAATCCCTTTTACCGCCTTCAGGCTGCCAGGAATATTCACCGGATTGCCCTGCGCATCGCGTACGATTTTGCCCGTGATGCTGTCGCCTTCCCGCTTTACCCGGCCTCTTTCACGGATATCGAAGGCAATGGCGTTAGCGCGCCGCGCAGATGTGGTATTAAGGTTAATGTTGTATGCGATGAGAAAATCGCGGGCGCTGATGGCCGTGGCGCCTGTGGTTTTTGCTTTTTTAAATTCGGCAGGGCCGAAATCCGGTTTCCATTCCGGATCGGTGAGCTTTTTTGCCAGCCCTTCGTATTCGCCTGCCCTGCATCTGGCAAGGTTTTTCCGTTTTTCGTCTCGGGCCGCATTTTCATAAAAATAACCCGGTATTCCCAGCTCTTTACCTACCCGCTCACCCAGCTTATGTGCGTATTTTACCGTTTCTTCCATCGAAATATTGGCTACAGGTACCAACGGGCAGACATCCGTAGCGCCAAACCGGGGATGTTCGCCGGTGTGTTTACTCATGTCAATCAGTTCGGAGGCCTTTTTTATTACCCTGAAAGCCGCTTCGATCACAGGCCCAGGTTCACCGACAAAAGTAATAACCGTCCGGTTTGTGGCCTTTCCGGCATCCACATCCAACAGCTTTACACCATCTACTGTTTCGACCATTGCAGCCACGGCCTCGATAACCGATGCATCACGACCTTCACTGATATTGGGTACGCACTCTATTAATTGTTTTTGCATGATCTACTTGTTTAGATGCTGCAAAAGTATAAAAAACCCGCATATTGAAGGATGAATGATTTCACCCCACCTCACCTATGCAAAGCTGCTTACGCCTCCGCTCCGCCGACGATCATGACCTTGCTCCTGGGTCATAGTGCTTACGCTGAAGTTTCATTGACGCGCAGACGGCAGAGCCAGGTTCCTGTTTTATACCTCGCAGCACCCATGATTGGTTACTAAAATTTATCAAACGCGGAATATTATCAAGTTAAAGAATATCGTCATTATCCGGATCGCGAAGCGATGCCGGATAATCTCCTCGTTATGAGTAGCAAGTGCGAATAAATTGAAACCAGCGTTTAGTTAGCGGGGGATTACCCGAATTCTGCCTACGCTAAAGCTTCGGCAGACAAGAAATCGGGTAATGACGCTTCTATTTCGGGGATTACCTGCTCCCGACTGCCTCGCCGGTCTTTAGATTTAGCCCATTAACACGTAAAATACGGATTCCCTTCAACTAATTTTGCAGCTTATCATTTTTTCCGGTATTTGTCATTCAATCCTATTCCTTCCTTAATCATGGGAATAATTCTTGCGATCCGCGCCATTTTCGTTTCTGGTCGTTTTGATTCTGAAATGTAATCTGTAAATTCCCTCTTTTTAGTTAAATTCAGCCCGTCAAATAATTTTCCCGCTTCCGGGTGTTCACGGAATGCCCGGGTAAGTTTATCGGGGATGATCAGGGGCTTATTCCGGTCGGGCTTGATTTGCCTGCCTTTCTTTTGATTTCGCACAGCCTCTACCACAAAGGCTTTAACTAATTTTTGATCAATTTCGCCGGCTGATTGAAAACGCCATTGCCTCAGCGCTTTGGTTTGCCCTTCCTGCGCATTGATCAACATTCCGTGTTGGTCTTTCAGCAATGCGCCTTGAAAAAACCATAACCCGGCATACGATTTAAATGCTCCTAGACCTACCACATTTTTATTATCATACATATAAACCGGAGCACCCCATTTAACGGTTTCCTGCAATCCGGTGGAGAGTAAAATTTGCCGTAGTTTCTGCATCAATTCCGACCAGTTTTTATTTTTCAGAATGTACTCATCAACGGTTATTTGTTGCATTTTTATACGTTAGTTTTTAATGCTAAATTCTTGTTACCCGGGGTTCGAGATCGGTTAATTCGGCTATCCTGATGGGTTGTCCGCTTTCGATGCTTTTTCTGGCTGCAATCCCGATTAAAATCGACATGGCGCCATCGCGAACACCGGCGGCCCGCCCATACGGATCGTCTATAGCCGGGTTTCTGAAAATTTTATCATGCAGTCGTTTGTCTCCCCCGCCGTGTCCGCCTTTTTCCATGTTCACCCTCACCGTATCATACTCCTTCCAGAGTTTATGAACAATGATCGGCTCGAGCTGCATTTCATCCTTGCCGGACTGGTCCATCTCTATTGCATGCATTTCTGCCTGGTTTACAGTTGCATCCTTTTGATAGGGGATATCCAGCCATGCTTCAATACGACCTTCTTTGCCGTTAAACGCCACCCGCCAGCCTTCGAAAGGAGAATACGTAGTAAGTGAATAATTTAAAACAACATTGTTTTTATATTTCACCTGAGCCGACATTTTATCATAAATGTTGATTTCTTTTCGAAACAAACAATTATCCCTGATGTACCCGTCGTATTTTTCATTGGCCACGTAAAGATCCATCATGTGCTGGTTTGTGGTTATATCCCAATAATAATCACATTCCGATTTATGCGGGCAAGTCCTGCAGTTATCTCCCCGAAACGGTCCGTTTGAACCATAATATTCCAGGTCGCCGTAGGCAAAAACTTCATTGGGATCGGAATTGATCCACCAGTTCAGCAAGTCGAAATGATGGGTGGCTTTGTGTACCCAAAGTGTACCTCCTGCCTGTCTCAGTCCGTGCCACCTTCGAAAGTATGATGCGCCGTGGTATGTATTGAGGTACCAGTGAAAATCCACGGATGTCAACATTCCAATCGTATTTTTAGCCAGCAACTCTTTAATCTTTGTCGTATATGGACTCCACCTGTAATTGAAGCCTACGATAAGGCTCTTGTCTGATCTCCTTTCTGCATCAATAATATCCTGGCATTTTCTTTCATCGGTTGTCAGCGGCTTTTCCGTCAGCACGTCGCACCCCATATCCAACCCCTTGATGATGAATTCGTGATGTGTGGAGTCCTTGGTGGTAACGATCACCAGGTCGGGTTTTGTCTGGCTGATCATCTCTCCAAAATTGAGGAAAGTCGGACAATTCACACCAATATACTTCTTTGCATACGCCAACCTGCCCGGATTAATATCACAAAGGCCAACAAACTCAAGTATATCTGAATATTGCTCCACCAGGCGTTTGCCCCAAAAGCTGATACCTCTTACGCCTGTGCCTACCAATACGATTTTTAATTTTTTGGTTGAGCCAAAGGCAAATGCAGGGATAGGGAAAGTAGTAACTGCGGCCAGCATACTTATAGAGGTCAGAAATTTTCTTCTTGATGTATTCATAATTTTTCAGTTTAATCGGGTGTAATAAAACATATCAGACGCTGCCAGAATCACTAATACACTAATATAAGAAAAATGTTCTTCGAAAAGGAGCCTCATAACCGAAACCAGGTCAGCAGGTGTATGGTGAAGTCATCACTTAAGCTGTGTTTTTTACTTACCGTTGAATTTAAACTGTAGGGTTACAATAAGATTGTCAGCAGTGTTTCCAGTAGGTTGATATCGATGTAATGAGCTGGAAAATCAAATTTCGTAAACCTGATTCATAGCTGATTTATATCTTTCTTATGAATTTGTAGGAGGAATCGCAAAATTCGGGGATGATCTGTATCAGGCTAAAAGAGAAATAGGTAAGATCGTGGTTCACAATTGGAACTGCCGGCATACGGCGAACAAGCCGGAATAAATCTGGCGACAAGAGCTTATTCCCGGTTTACATGCCTGCTCGTCACTAAACAGGTTGGGATCCCCTATATGTGATGAATTTTATTAGCAGCAATTAGATTCAGGTCCACAGCAAGCCTCTTTTTTGTCTTGTTTGTCATCAGAATGGTTTTCAGATGATTTTTCCCCCGGCTTTTCAGCATATACAGTTATACTAAAAATACCCATGTTTTTACTTTCGATATCTTCCATTTCTTCGGGTGTAAGGTAATTAATTAAGATATCATCGGGAATGGTAATCATCTTTTCTTCTTGCAAGGTTATGTTGGTGAAGCCAAGAGCTTCGATATATCCCAGGTATTCAGATTTTTGAATAGCCCCTGCCACACAACCGGCATACATTTCTGCATCTTTTCTAAGCGCCTCAGGTAAGTCGCCTACCAATACAATATCAGAAATACTGAAATGGCCACCGGGCTTGAGTACCCTGTAAATCTCTTTAATCACCTTTTCTTTGTCGGGTACCAGGTTTAGTACACAGTTACTCACAATTACATCTGCAACATTGTCCGAAACAGGCATATCATCAATATCACCAAAACGAAATTCAACATTATTATAGCCCATTTTTTCCGCATTTTTACGGGCCTTATTGATCATCGCTTCGGTAAAGTCGATCCCAATAACCTTTCCTGTCTCACCAGCTTCATGACGTGCTACAAAACAATCATTTCCTGCACCTGAACCAAGATCAATAACCGTATCTCCTTTGTTAATATGAGCGAACTCAGTGGGTAAGCCGCAGCCTAAGCCAAGGTCAGCCTCTTTATTGTATCCTTCAACTTCGCTGTAATCGTCCATCATGATATTATAAACTTTATTAGATGGGGCAGTGGCGCCACAGCAAGATGATGCATTCACGGCCTTATCCTGCAAGGCAATTTTACTGTAACGGTCTTTAACAATGTTTTTTAAGTCTTCAGAAGTTTTCATGGCATTAAAATTATTAGGACATTACAATTGGTTGAATTCATATTTTTTAGCAACAGTCTAGTTTAGTATCTGCATACTGATCGAACATTTTATTAAACAGGCTTTGCACTTCCTGCCATCTCTTCAGATTTATGCAGTAGTTAACTCTTGAACCTTCTATGGTACCCAGAATCAAGCCAATTTCTTTTAGCTCCCGCAAGTGCTGACTGATGGTGGCCTGGGCCAATCCCAGCTCTTGTACCAAATCGCCATTAATGCACGTATTGGATTTGAGCAAACAGTTAAGTATCGCCACACGGGCAGGATGAGCAAAAGCCTTTGCGGCAAAAGCCAGATCGTTGTCTTTATCGTTAAAAAGATCTGTTTTGGTTACACCCATAAGAAAGTCATAAGTATATTGCAATATTACGATGATTAAATATATAATACAACTCTTGGTAGAAATTTTTTTTGAGTGTGGTACTATTCATTAAAATCTTCCCACCTTCATTTCATTACGTCGGGCAAGCGGTCGCTACGTTTCCTCTGAAAAGCCCTGACTTTCAAATTAGAAAGGTATATTCTTTGAGAATAAATTTGAGAAGCGGATTATTGCAGACAACTTTGAAACCCGGTAATCCATCCTAAATGCGTTATTTTTTCTTGTTATCCGTATTGTTACTGCCTGCAGGTTGTACCTATAATTCTCATGAATCAACAAAAACCGGTGTATTAATAAAAAATGCCCGGATATTTGACGGATCGGGTAATGAACCATTTCAGGCAGATGTACTTATCAGCGAGGACCGGATTGCACTCATCGGCACATACAACGGCCCTGAGCCTGGAGCCATAATTGATGCTGCAGGCCTGGCGCTGACCCCTGGATTTATTGACCTGCATGCCCACGGTAATCCGCTTGGAGAACACAGTGATTTCGAAAATTTTATAACCCAGGGAGTAACCACCATCTGTCTCGGGATGGACGGCTTCAGCGCTGAAGACATCACCGGCTGGCTGAAGCGCATTGCCGCCGACACGCTTTCGGTAAATGTAGTGCCTTTTATCGGCCACTCCACGATAAGAGAATTATCCGGAACCGGATATGCGGAGTTTCCGGTGCCCCGGCAAATTGAAGCCATGCAGGACCTGCTTAGCATAGCGCTGGATCTGGGCTACTTCGGACTTACCACCGGGCTGGAATACTTGCCCGGCGGACTGGCCCGCAACGAAGAACTCGAGGCGCTTGCATCGGTAGTGAGCAAATTCGACAAAATCATTATGAGCCATATCCGGAATGAAGACGACGATGTGATTGAAACTTCGCTGAAGGAATTAATTAACCTGGGTAAATTTTGTCCCGTGCATGTCTCGCATATCAAAGTCGTTTATGGCAAAGGAGCACGAAGGGCAACAGAAATTCTTTCATTGATTGATTCAGCCCGTCAATCAGGGATTACCATTACTGCAGATATATATCCTTACACGGCCAGCTACACCGGTATCGGCATTGTATTTCCCGAATGGGCCAAAGCACCTAATGACTATGGTGAAGTAAAGGCAAACCGCCGTAAAGAGCTTGAAGCATATCTGTATAACAAGGTGATGCAGCGCAACGGACCCGGAGCCACCTTGCTCGGCACCGGCCCATGGAAAGGAATGACGCTGGACGAGGCGGCGAAAGCCCATTCAAAGTCTTTTACTGATCTGCTGATTGACGATATCGGACCTGAAGGAGCTTCTGCCGCTTACTTCATAATGGATGAGAAACTTCAGGCCGGATTACTGAAAGATCCGTTTACAGCCATTGCTTCAGACGGTAGCCCGACAATGAATCACCCGCGGGGATATGGCTCATTTGCAAAGGCCATCCGCAAATATGTCAGGGAAGATTCCCTGTTTTCGTTGCAACAGGCGGTTTATAAAATGACCGGACTGCCCGCCAGCATACTTGGACTTAAGTACCGTGGACTTATTAAAGCAGGGTATAAAGCCGACCTTGTATTGTTTGATCCGGGTTTGGTTAAGGATAATGCAACCTACGACAACCCCCACCTTACAGCGACGGGATTCCGGTTTGTATTTATAAATGGCGAGCTGATTTTAGAAGATGGAAATTCAGTAAAAGGCCGGAAAAGTGGCAGGTTACTGCGCCGGTAACGGATTTAACAATCAATGGTCGGCGGTTGTTTTCTGGCCTTAAATTTAAATATATCCGGGCGGTTATAGTGCCCGATCGGATCGAAGTCCATTTTTGCTTTGATCAGCACATCCATGTCGAGTTCAGCATAGATGATCCCTTCCTCATCAAAGAGTGGACCTGCAATCGCCTTTCCGAATGGATCAACAACCACACTGCCGCCACGGCTCAGTACATGGGGTTGCCGGTCAAGATCTTCGATGCCCGGCAGGTCATCTGGATACATATCTTTTGTGATATACTGGTTGCAACCCAACACAAAACAACGGCCTTCGCATGCAATATGCCGCATGGTGGCCTGCCAGGTATCGCGCTGATCGGCGGTGGGAGCCAGGTATATATTTACACCTTTTTGATACATGGCAAAACGTGCCAGGGGCATATAATTCTCCCAGCAAATAAGCCCGCCGATAACCCCGATTTCGGTACGAAGGGTGGTAAGCGTGCTGCCATCGCCTTCTGCCCAGATAATCCGTTCGGCAGCCGTAGGCTTGATTTTCCGGTGCTTACCCAGCAGTTTCCCGTCAGGCCCGATATAAAGTAATGTACAGTACAGTGAACCTTTTCCAATATTTTCTTTTTCAATTACGCCAATGGCCAGAAACGTGCCGGACATTCGTGCAATTTCTGAAAGCACCTCCACATCCGGGCCGGGAATTTCAATCGAATTTTTCCAGTAGCGGAGCCATAGCTCGCGACCTTCTTCAGACCGGCTGCCAACAGGAGCGCCGAATGTCAAGCCATCGGGGTATGCCGGCACAAATGCTTCCGGGAACAGAATCAGGTCGGGTGAAAATGCGCTTGTTTCCTCTGTCTTATTCCTGACTTTTACCAGCGTTCCTTCCCGGTCAAACAGCACCGGAGAAGTTTGGATCAGGGCAACTTTTACATTTTGTTTCATACGAATTGTAATAATGACTCCGAAAAAATCAATTTAATGTTGTTTTTATGAAATTAATTTACGGAATTGTATTTTTTTATTAAAAATATTTTGAAGATGAAACAATTTTAGTCAATTTGATGTTCGAACAACAAAAAAATGAAACTATGAATTTATTAACCGGATTGATTGCACGTATTCTTTTTGCCGTCCCGATGGCGGTATTTGGCTTATTCCACTTTATGAATGCGGAGGGAATGGCTGGTATGGCACCGTTTGGAGGCGCTATCACTGTTTACATTACCGGCGCCTGCCTAATTGCAGCAGCTGTAAGTATTTTGATCAATAAAAAAGCCGCGCTAGCCACTTTGCTGCTTGGTGTATTCTTTATTCTGACAGCATTAACGGTACATCTGAAGAGTATGATAGGTGGTGATGAAATGGCGATGAGCCAGATTCTTAAAGACGTTGCTCTGAGCGGCGGTGCATGGTTTATGTCTGGAGTATTCAAAAAGGCAGAAGAAGGCGGTGGGGAATAAATAAACAGAAATTTATTGAAAACCCGGACTGGTTTCAGCCCGGGTTTTTTGTTGCATTTATTTTAGTGAATTTCGCTCATCCGCTTCTGAAACAGGTAATAGTTAATCCTATTGTAAAAACAAAGCAGTGAGGTACATTTAAACACTCATATATGTTTCATAAAGAAATTGTATGTGACTTTACGTACTGACACGGCCATTGGCGATTTAAAACATTTGAGTAAAACGGTAGGTTTTTTGTAATACTTTTACGATTTCAACTTCTTCCAATGGGCAGTAACAGCGTTATCCTAAATATAATTTAATGAATCATCTGTGAAAGTTACTGGCAGGAATCAATGCTGCTAAAAGCAAATCTTGCTTCTTTTACAATGTAATTTTATAATAAGTTAAAGGCCGTTGGGTTGATTGTTTTCTTATAAAAAAAGTTGATGAAATATGGTCAATTCAGATTTGTCAACATTTTCACCATCCGAAAGGGCAGGACACGGACAAACTAAAACCTTTGAATCATTGCCTGCGGGATCAAAAATAGTAGTGGCGGGCGCGGGCGTGTTTGGAGGATGGACCGCGCTGCTCCTGCAGAGAAAGGGATTTAACGTTACCCTTTTTGACTGTTGGGGTCCGGGAAATTCACTTTCAAGTTCGGGAGGCGAGACACGGCTGATCCGGGCCATGTATGGCGATAACCGTCGATATTTTGAAATGTCGTTACATGCATGGGATAGCTGGAGGGAAATCGAAAAAGCCACCGGAACCCGGTTGATGCATCATACGGGAATACTCTGGATGTTCGATACGAAAGGAGTGGACATGGTGGATCAGATGATAACCGTGATGGAAGAACGCAACCATCCCTTTGAGTTGTTGACTGCCGGAAAAGCAAGGTTAAAATATCCGGCCATAAATATGGAAGGGTTGGATAATCTGGTTTTTGAAAAACAAGCTGGGTACCTCGAGGCAAGAAAAGCCTGTGGTGTAATAAACAGCCTGTTTATTAAGGAAGGGGGAACTTACCGGCAGGGTCAGGTGAAACCGGGCAGCGTAAGAAATGGTAGCATGACGGATATTTATGTAAACGACAGGAAGCTGTCAGCGGATGGGTATGTTTTTGCATGTGGGCCCTGGCTTAAACAGCTTTTTCCGGAGTTGTTCACGCATTTTATTTCCGTCACCCGTCAGGAAGTGCACTATTTTGGTGTTTCTCCAAGCTATGTGGCCCAATTCGAACAATTACCACCCTGGATCAACCGGGAATCCGGCGAATTTTTTTACGGCATTCCTGGAAACGATTACCGGGGATTCAAAATAGCATACGACAAACGTGGTAAAGAAATCGATCCTACAACCATGGACCGGAGGGCTGACCAGAAAAATGTAGAAACGGTTCAGAGATTTCTTGCAAAACGATTTCCAAAACTTGCCGGAGCGCCGCTGGTGGAATCACGAATATGCCAATATGCGAATACGCCCGACGGGAATTTTATTTTTGACGTGCATCCCGATGCCGGCAATGTATTGTTGTTAGGAGGTGGCTCTGGTCATGGTTTCAAGCACGGTCCGGTGGTTGGTGAAATGGTTGCCGGTGTACTAAGTGGGAACAGGCCGCTTGACCTGGTTTTTGCAATACCCTCAGATTTCACTCGAGGGGTTTAACAAATCGGGTGTTTCAAATTCGTTTCCGATCATCTTCGATTTGTTTGCATCACTCCTGCCATATGGCTTCATGGTGATGCGACGTTCCACATCGGTAATGGCCCAGCCACCCCTGTTGTTATCCCAGACAATGATGTATCGTTTGCCATCCAGATCAATAATATCGCGCTGATACAGTTCGGCGTTGTTCATATCCCGCTGGCCGATGTACTGCATAATTTCTACATCTTCATCCTTGTAGTCGCCTACTTCCTTCATTTCAGTAAACAATATGAAAGAATGTCGTTCGGTTGAAAAGGAAAGACCACCCGAGCGGTACGTTTTTTTGGTGATCTTATTAAATGCTTTAAATTTTAGTTCGTTGTTGAGCATACAGTTATCTTCGTATTTTCAGACTTCAAAAAAACAAAATAAAAATGGCAAAGAAAATTTTATTTGGAATGGTGACTATAATCATCCTGGTAATAGCCTACTATTCCTACGTGTTTTTTTATGCTACCCGGCAACACAGCCCGGAAGATACGGCAATTTATCAGAAGGCTGATCTTGATATCACACTGCAATACAGCAGGCCTTACAAAAAAGGCCGGGTTATTTTCGCACAAAGCGACGAAGCGTTGCAGCCCTATGGGAAATATTGGCGTTTAGGGGCAAATCAGGCTACTAAACTTACGGTTAACAGGCCGGTTTCAATTTTGGGTAATGTGCTGGATGCCGGAAGCTATGCGCTTTACGCCATCCCCGGGGAGTCTGTGTGGACCATTGGTTTCAATATTGATTCAGACCGCTGGGGTGCGTCTCCTCCTGATTATGAAAAGGATGTTTTCCGTATCGAAATTGAAGCCGAAAAAACGAAAGAAATTTCCGAACAACTAACCATTTATTTTGAAGAAGCACAGGAAAACGGTGTAAATATGGTAGTTATGTGGGATGATGTTAAGCTGGTAATTCCGATGATACCGGTTGACGGATAAACGTTTGTAAAGTTACGAGATTTGAGCCTTGGGCTTTTTGAGTTAAATCTTGAGTCTTTTACCTTGAGTGTTATGCGCTGAACCTGGCATTCGGGTACTCCCAATTTAGATCCGATGTGCACACCAAAAGTCGAAAAGTAAAGACTGAAAGAGATATTACTGTTTTGAATCTTACGTTTTAAACCATTAGCTATATGCCTTACGCGTCAATAACGCTGCAATCTTAACAAGCAGGCCTGCATATTAATACATTCTTCGCAACCTTAATTCAGTTTCGTTGCCGGTGCCAAGCAGTTCAACAAGTTTTTTCACGTTTGTCCCGCTGTGATGATAGGGGTATACAATCTTAGGTTTAAAACCTCTTATACCATCGGCAACCATCTCCGGCGTCATTGTATAAGGCTCGTTTATCGGCAAAAAAGCAATGTAAATATACTTCAGCTTTTTCATTTCAGGTATATTCTCCGTGTCGCCTGCAACATAAATCCGCTTATCGCCGATAGTAAGAATATATCCATTTCCTTCACCTTTCGGATGATACAACTCCCCGTTTCTTCTTTTATGTACAATGTTATACGCAGGCACAACTTCAATGCGAAATCCATCGAGGATCAGGGTCTGGTCATTTTTCACAATCATTCCTTTATTCAACCGTTCATGACCTCTTTCAGTTGTTATGATTTTTGTATCGTCTTTACGTAGTTCCGAAACCGCTATCGGATCACAATGGTCAGAATGATGGTGGGTGATCAGGATCATATCGGCTTTGGGCAGGTTTTTATAATCTGCTACACTATGTGAAGGATCAAAATATATCACATAATCATCAATAAGAAACATGAGCGAGGCATGACCGATAAATGTAATTTCCAGCGTACCTATTGAAGTATGTATATAGTCTTTGTCAAACAAGTCCTGGGCATTGCCGGTCAGCCATCCTGTAAATATTAACCAAACCAGGCTCATTCTGTATCTGTATCGTATTATCATAATTTTGCTTTTCTGATTATTTCAATGGCTTTCGTGCTGTCAGACACCTTTACCCTTAATTTTATCCCGCCTTCGTTGCTGAAAAATGAGTGAGTGGGGAACACGTTTCCATCGGCTATATAGCTTTCTGTTCCTTCGTATTCCAACAAAGTTTTTACAATATACGCTTTGAAAGGATCGTAAAAAGTCGCAATCGTTATTATATTGTCAATCATACTACCGCTGAATTTCGGCCGGTTTATATATTTGTTTCACAACAAACGTTTCTAACTATACCATGTTATGTTAAATTTTATCATTTCCGGAGTAGAAATCAAATCATTCTTTGTGAATATCGGGCTCATGCTTTTACGGATATTTGCCGGGCTAAGTATTTCACTGGCACACGGTATAAATAAAATACCTGTTTCAGATGGATTCATAGGAGCCACCCGTGAGTTGGGCTTTCCGTTTCCGGCTGGATTTGCCTGGGCGGCGGGGATATCAGAGTTTGGCTGCGGGTTGCTGCTGGCGGCGGGTCTGGTAACACGCCCTTCCGCCTTTTTTTTATCTGCGACCATGTTTGTCGCTGCATTTGTCCGGCACGCCGACGATCCCTTTGGCACCAAAGAAAAAGCATTGTTATACCTTTCGATCTTTGTTTTTTTCTTACTTTCAGGCTCCGGCAAATTTGGAACCGATCACTTGCTGCGTAACAAAAAGCGGTTACATTAATTTAGACCGTAACCAAGGCATATGTATAAATTTCATGTGCTTTTCCCTTTAAAAAGATATTTTTTGTGAATTTAAAACCCGCTTTGCGGATAAAATTTTTAGCGGGTTTGTTTTCTGAACGGACATATACTTCAACAGTACCAGGAGGTAAATTTTTTTCTGCATGATCCACGCACATTTTCAAAGCTTCACTGGCAAGTCCGTTTCGCCGGAATTTTTCAAGTATTGCCACCTTAAATTCCGGTATGTTCGAATTTTCATAAACTAGTCCCGCATATCCGGCAAATTCCATCGTAGGCCGGTGTACGAAAGCCCATAAACCTGTATTAGCCTTGTAAGATGATATGATCCGGTGAAGATTATTTTTGTTTTCCTGAATCGAATGAGAGCCTCCGCAAAACTTTATCACATCCGGATCAGATGCGATACTATGAAGCAAATCTGCCTCACTATGACGGAATTTCCTTAAATATACTTTCTTTGATGACAATACTACGGCTTCCTGAGCAATCATAATTATTCGCTTTAGCTATAATTCTGTTTGGAACCCGCATTAATTCCGCCAATATTATCTCAATAATACAATAATTTTTAAACATATTCCAAAATGAGAATTATTATCTAATACGTATAATCTATAAGATAAAGCCTGAATATGTATAACGCTGACATTCAAATGGGTGTCTACGCACAACTTCATTCAGCAAGGAGTAAATCGGCTTTTCTGGAAACAGGTATAATTTTTAATGAACCGAAACAAAGAAAATTATTAGTCCTGAACCTTTGCAAACGTAAATCCACTGGACGATTCTCCATCCACAAAGTCCAGTTTGAGCCCGACAAGATAAATAACGTCTTTCTTTTCGATGTAAATGGGTATGCCTTCGCGTAAATACACCATGTCATTGTCTTTTTTGTGGTCAAATCCAAGCATATGCGAGGCCCCTCCGCAACCGGTGCCCTTTATACCGATTCGCAGACCATAGTCGTCCGGGATTTCTTTGGAATTCATAATATTCCTGACTTCTTCCAACGCCTTTTCGGTAATCTGAACCGGCATAAAGTTTTCTGACATGTTACATTAAATCAAATTCGAATACAAAAATATTTATTTAACATGACATATGTGATAACATGAAGGTATGATTCAGAAAAAAATATCTTAATTCACTGATTATGAGATTAATAGAAAGAACTTTAACCCTTGAGTGTCGCCTTGCAACGAGTTGTTTTTTCAATTAAAGCCAAAGATTTAATGAAAATAGCACCTACTCAGTCATGTTGCCGTAAAAATTTTGATTTTTTCGGGGTAAATTTGGTGCACACGAATCAAAACAATGTCTATTTTTTATGGAAGCAATAATCGATTTTATTAAAATACTTGTTCCGGCTGCCCTGGTATTATATGCCATGTATCTTACCGTAAAGGCATTTTTGAATAAAGAACTTGAAAAAACCCGGCTCGAAATAAAAGAAAAGAATATAGAGGTGGTGCTTCCGGTGAGGCTGCAGGCATACGAGAGAATTGTGTTGTTTCTTGAACGTATGTCTCCCAATAACCTTGTTACCAGGCTTAATCAGGCCGAAATGACTGCTAAAGTATTTCAGCAGATCATGCTGAGAGAAATACGTGATGAATACAACCACAACGTATCGCAGCAGGTATATATGAGTGAAGAAGTATGGGAACTGGTGAAAAATGCAAAAGAGGATCTGATCATTTCGATAAATAAGGCATCGGAAAGAATGGATGAAAAAAATACCAGCCTGGACCTTGCCAAGCAGTTGTTTGAAGAAGTGATCGCCAAGGAGGTGGATCCGATCACACTGGCATTGCATGAAATAAAAGACGAAATCAGAAGTTCATTTTAGTTTTATGGAGTTAATACATTATGGATAACCGTTATTTCGATATAGCTAAAAAAAAAGCAAAATATATTTTCAAGGACAGGGAAAAGCTGATCCGGTTTTTATTGGGTGTGACAAGAAAAATCAACACGAGCAACCTTGGGTTCCTCAATATGGGCACAAAGCTGAAAGTGATTTTACGGATGGTTAAAGCCTATGCAGCCGGCAAATACAAACTGATACCCTGGAAATCCATCATCATACTAACCGCCGTATTGATTTATTTTCTGATGCCGCTCGATCTGATTCCTGATTTTATTCCGGTTACAGGTTACCTCGATGACTTCTCCCTGTTACTTTGGGTTTATAATCATTTACAGGACGATATCAATACGTTTGTCTGGTGGGAGAAGCACGGGAGCCAATAGAATTAACCAATGACCGCTATGGACGACAAGATTGCATTAATTGCCGGAGCCAGCGGAATGGTAGGCAGTTGCCTGCTTAACCTGCTTTTAGGTAACCACAACTATAAATCGGTCATTGTACTTACCCGAAAACCCCTGAAAAAAATGCATCCCAAACTTAAAGAGATTGTTATCAGTTTTGATCATTTGGATGATGTTCAGAATGAACTCCGTGCTGACCACATATACTGCTGCCTGGGCACTACCATGAAAAAAGCCGGCAGTCGCGAAGCTTTTAGAAAAGTGGACTACGAATACCCGCTCAATCTGGCACGGGTAACCAAACACCAGGGAGCGAGCCATTTTCTGCTTGTTTCAGCACTGGGAGCCGATAAAAATTCCATGATTTTCTATAGCCGCACAAAGGGTGAGATTGAAGAATCGGTGTCGGGGCTGAATTTCAGCTCATATTGTGTATTTCGTCCTTCACTTATACTTGGCGTCCGGAACGAGCGCCGGATAGGGGAGGAAATAGGCAAGTTTATTGTACGTGTTTTTCAATTCGTGCTGGTAGGTCCATTAAAGAAATATCTTGGAGTGCAAGCCGAAAGCATTGCCAGGGCAATGGTGTTTTATGCCAAAGATGATGAACCAGGCATGAAAATCATTGAGTCGGAGGAAATTTTAAATTTTTAATAAACCGGTATTTAAATATGATTGCGGTAATACAACGAACTACCGAAGCGTCCGTAACTATTGATGGAGAAATAAAAGCTGTTATCGGATCCGGCCTCGTAATATTACTGGGCATCGAAGATGCAGATAACGAGGCCGATATAAGCTGGCTTTCGAAAAAGATCGTAAACCTGCGGATTTTCAACGACGAAAACGGAGTGATGAACATTAATTGCCGCGATACCGCGGGTGAAATACTGGCTATCAGTCAGTTTACACTGCATGCCAGTACCAGGAAAGGAAACCGGCCATCATACATAAAAGCCGCAAAACCCAATATAGCCATTCCGCTTTATGAAAAATTTCTGAAAACCATTGCGGAAGAAAATGGCGGCAGGGTGTTTTCAGGAGAGTTTGGTGCTGACATGAAAGTGAAACTCGTAAACGACGGGCCGGTCACCATTTTGATAGATACTAAAAACAGGAAATAACACGAAACACGACCATGACTATAGAAGAAGCCCAGCAACAGGTGGACGCCTGGATCAATACAACCGGCGTGAGGTATTTCAGCGAACTGACCAATATGGCCATCCTGACTGAAGAGGTAGGAGAAGTGGCGCGGATCATGGTCAGAACTTATGGCGATCAATCTTTTAAAGAAGGCGAAAAAAATGTGGATCTGGCCGATGAATTGGCGGATGTGCTGTGGGTGCTGTTATGTATCGCAAATCAAACCGGGATTGACATGACACGGGCGCTGGAAAACAACTTCGAAAAGAAAACTATCAGGGATAAAGAAAGGCACAAGAATAACCCTAAACTACATTCAGGTAAAAAATAAGCAGTGTGCAATGAACAACGAAGTGTTTAGCTGCGTCCCACATTAGCATGCAGATGTAACCTGCATTCAGGTCGTCGGGCGATCCAGTCATCGTAATCCCGGATTGCATCCGGGGAAATTCAGCATTCACCCTGCAGGGATCATATCGCCACGAATGCAATTCGCGGCTACGTGCTGACCCGGCTATTGCCCCGTCCTTCAGGGCGGGGATGAATAAGAATACAGTTCACTATGGCTTTAGCCATTAAGAAAATTTGGGCTGCGTACTTTTTTTTATGCGATGGCACAAGTCAGGCCGGCCCGGTTGCCAGCGCTCAGACCTTGCACCAGAGAGGTGAACTTGCAGAATGGTGGGGCTACTACAGCCCGCATTTCTTATGCGCCTATGTTTCCTGCTGGTACTATTTCAACAAACCAGCGAATTTATTTTTCAATTTCTGTCTCATACATATTACTTGTAATTCTACAAACAATAATGTCGCTGTCATTTGTATCAAGAAGTACTAGTGCTGGTCTTTTTTTATATTTATCTACATCTGTGAATGGGAATTTCAACAGGACTATTTCTCCGAAAATTTGTTTCCCCATTTCAGTAGTTGTCATAAATTGAGTCGGAGTCAGAATAACCTGCTAAGAATCGTTCTTTTGAAAGTGTCATGAAGTCGTTTTCATCTTGATTCTCGATTTCTTCAAGCAGCACTATTACCCGTACGTCTTTGTTTTCAGATATCTCAGAACTCAGATTGTCTGGAACTCTGATTAATTTATTTTTTATTCTTGCTTTGAATTCGACTGCTTTCATAATTATTTCTTTTTAATCGAAGTTAAGAAATATTAGCTGTTTGTGAAATTCGTTTGAAATACCTAACCAATCTCAGAATCTCTGCTAAGCCTGACTGCCTTTGGAAATTCACTCCTGTGAAGCAATTTACAGTAAGTTTTGTAATGCAAGGGCTAAAATGGGAGGGCTACAGCTACAGCATAGTTTTGTGATTTAGAATTTCTTTTGGATTATATAAGGACTTTAGTGGCTTTTTAACTCTTTTTACTATCTTTATTCTGGTTATACGTCTGATTCCAGCGGATTGATTACCTGGACAGTTTTGCATTAAAGTAAAATGATATATGCCTAAGAGGATTACCAATATTATCCTATTCAATATTTTTTCTTTGCCATTCATAGGACTTATACTTCTAAATCAGATAACTATTAATGGCGTCTATGTTGACAAAAATGGAATTGTAATTGAAAACGCCACAGTAGAATACGTA
>JADFHN010000068.1 GCA_022567155.1 Bacteroidota bacterium | reverse complement strand
AGAAATAAACCGGATAGTTTGTTTTCATAAAGAATTAAAATAACTGGACCGGTGTTTTCTTCAAGACAGAAATCATTTTCCAATTTATAAACGTGTCATACTTTCATTATTTAACCTTTTTACTAATAATCCAAAGTTGCACGATCCTGGTTATCAGGCGATAACAATTTTCGATCGGAGTTTTCTTGAGGGTAACCTTTGTCGAAATGAAGGCAGGCAAATTACTATTAAACTAAACTTCCCCAACAAACGTCATTACCCGAATCGCAATAGCGATATCGGGTAATCTTCTAGTTAAACGTTGTAGGTGTGGGTAAATGAAAACCCGTATGTCGTTGTGGAGATTACCCGGTCAAGCCGGGTAATGACGTAGTAATACATTCACCATCACCCAATTATAGCATACTATGATATGCCCAAACTGTTCATTTTCTATAAGTTGAATGTATTTATGGGGGCCTCATAGCGGAGCGAAGAGTCCCAAATAAAGTAGAGTTATATTAGTGAGATTCTTCCCACCTCAATCCCAGATAGCTATCGGGATTTCGGCGGGAACGGCGGTCGCTCGTTTCAATATGTTAAGCTGTATACATGCAACAATGATAAGGGATAATAGCAGTAGTACAGGACTCCCTCTGAAATGGGTATATTTCCGGTTTTACCGGTCTATTACCCATGTTCGCCGATTTCTTCATTATTTATGGCTGTTTATTGCGTTTCTTTGATCTGATTTAAATATGTTTTAACCAAGTGAAATAAAAAACAACAGCCATGACACCAACTAGAAACAACCGATCGGGTTTCGGAATCGTATTGATCATCCTCGGGACCTTGTTCCTTTTGCGCAACCTGGATCTGATACCTTTTAACATCCTAAACTATATGTTTTCCTGGCAGGGTATCCTGATCATTATCGGATCGGTGATGCTGGCCTCACGGCCCTACAAATCCAACGGTCTGGTTCTTATTACCATTGGCATCTTTTTCATGATTCCGAATATCTGGCATATACCGGGCTTTCAGATGCGTACATGGTGGCCCTTGATATTGATTGTGCTGGGCCTGGTAATAATGGCAGGCTGGAACGGATATCAAAACAAGGCAATGAAGGATAAAGACAACGACAGCCATGCCCGGAGCAGGGATACGCTTCACTCCGGACCTGAAAATAAACGGTATTAATTTCAACATTTTAATTCCAACATCATGTCACATACACAAAACAAACGATTGGGGTTAGGGATTATCTTGATCTTCATCGGTCTGATTTTCCTGCTGGATAATCTGGATTTGATTCCCGGCAGAATAGGGCATTACTTATTCTCATGGAAGGGTATTCTGATCATTATCGGATCGTTCTTCCTGGCTACAAAATCCAACAAAACTCCGGGTATAATTCTGGTTGCCATCGGGTTGTTCTTCCTGTTGCCGGATATATTTTATATTCCTGGGTTTCATATGAATGTATGGTGGCCGGTGATACTCGTTATTCTAGGCCTGATGTTTATCCTGAGACAGCAAGGTTACCGGGGTTTTGGTTCCAGGGTATCGGAGGGAGATATTGACTATCTTGACGATGTTAGCATATTTGGCGGTGGAGAAGTGATTTTAACATCGGATAATTTTAAGGGAGGAAAAGTGACTTCCATGTTCGGAGGATCTTCATTCAATTTTAAAAAAGCAACTCTGGCAGAGGGAATTAATGAAATTGATCTTATTACAATGTTTGGCGGATCTACTTTTATTGTACCCGAAAACTGGAATGTACGTGTTGAGGTAACTTCAATTTTCGGTGGATTTGCAGACAAGAGGAGCCTCGCAGCCGATACGGTTATAGACAATTCCAGGACGCTCGTGATCAAAGGGATTATTTTTTTCGGCGGCGGGGAAGTGAAAAGTTTTTAACCGGTATATATTTGTTTTAAAGCTGCATATATACAGTAATAAATTCCGGCTATAAAATGTATTTAAAAATTTAAGTAAATATGCTTAATCCATTAGGGTCCAGCCAAATATACATGCGTATTTATTTTTTGATTTGGTTGATTGCCGGTGTGCTTCATTATCTCTTACTGCGGTTTGCCTTGGATATAAATCATTTTGGTGCACTACTTGATGCGGCTGTTTTTAATGTATCATTTGCCATCATCGGGTACGGCATCTGGTATGTTGTGAGGTTTTCCGGGATCGAACCCGGAAGTATTTTCGATGCAATCATAACTCATCTGCTGGCGGCGATGATTCTCTCCGCTATTTGGGTCGGAACCGGGTATATGGTGTTAAAAATGATACCGGGCACCGGATCGGGATATTTGCTATTTGTTAAAGAAACGATATACTGGCGGGGTGCACTGGGGATCATTTATTATATTTTAATTGCCCTGAACTATTACCTGGTCATTTTTTACACCGAATATCAACAGCAGAAACTCCGTAAATCGGAAATGGATCGTTTGCTGAAGGAAAGTGAACTCAGCATGCTCAAAGCACAGATCAATCCCCACTTTATTTTTAACAGTCTGAATTCCATCAGCTCACTTATTCTTACCAATTCAGAAAAAGCACATGAAATGGTAGTAAACCTGTCTTCTTTTCTACGGTACACAATTACCCCCCGTGATAAAAAGCTGGTGAAACTAAGCCAGGAACTGAAAGCCATAGATCTGTATTTATCCATTGAAAAGATACGTTTCGGAGATAAACTTGATGTAAGTATTTCGTGCGAGAAAAGTCTGGATAATCAACTGCTTCCCAATATGATCTTGCAGCCTTTAGTAGAGAATGCCGTAAAATACGGTGTGTATGAAAGTACGGATACCTGTGAGATTAATATAACATGCCATTCAGTGCAAAATGCGATGATAATCAACATTTTAAACGATATTGAACCAGGCGGGATTCCCAAAAAGGGCAAGGGGATCGGCCTGCAGAATGTGAGATCGAGGCTCAAGATGATCTATGAGCAGGACAATCTTTTAACAATTGAAAAGTCGGACGTTAGATTTTCAGTTAAATTAATCATACCACAATGAACATAAAGGTACTTATCATTGATGACGAGCAGCCTGCACGTGACATTATTAAGCTTTTTCTTCACGATCATGAAAACATGAAATTGCTCGGTCAGTGCAAAAATGGATTTGAAGGCATGAAAATGATAGCTGAACTGAAGCCTGATCTGATATTTCTGGATATCCAAATGCCAAAAATTGACGGTTTCGAAATGCTCGAACTGATTGAAGAACCGCCGGCGGTGATTTTCTGCACTGCTTATGATGAATACGCTATTAAGGCATTTGAATATAGGGCGGTTGATTATCTACTGAAACCATTTACCAAACAGCGGTTTGACGAAACAATAAAGAAAGCCGAAGCGGGCATGTCGGCAGGATCGCCAAAACGTAATGAACTTACGGAATTGTCTGAGGTGTACCATCGCGAGCTGGAACGCATTGCTATTAAAACCGGAGATAAGATTGATATTATCTCCGTAGATGCCATTCATTACCTTGAGGCGCAGGATGACTATGTTGAAATTCATGCGGATGGTAAAAAATACCTGAAACAGCAAACCATGAAATATTATGAAAGTGCGTTGAAATCTGACAGGTTTGTGCGTATCCACAGGCGGTTTATCGTCAATATTACCGAAATATTGGTTCTTGAAAAATACGGGAAAGAAACTTATGTTGCTATTTTGAAAAATGGTGATCGGTTGACCGTCAGTGCCACCGGGTATAAAAGGCTGAAGGATGTTTTAGAAATATAGGCCTGGATTTGTGTGCAGGGTAGTATGATTTGCTACATGAAATAATATTTGCTGAACTGAGTTTTCAAATTCTTGTCCTTTTGGATTTCGGCAGGTGATGGCATTGTCTAAATTGAAATCATTAAGAATGGTTATTGTATCATTGAACCGGGATAGAAAGTACACTGTTTCGGAATTTAGAAAATATATTTCGGAACGTGTTGTACATTTGTCTGGGGGACAGCGGGTTCCCACATCACGGGAAGAAAACCTGAAACATGATTTCAGGATATATTATACCAAAAATGTGTATAAAAAGCTGCATGTACACTTTAAAACATCACTTGTAAAACTTGCCCTTAAGCGAAGGATGATCTGATATGACAAAAGTCGTTTGTATTGGGTAACATTTATCACTGTTTGTCATTCCGGTTTATATTTATTTCGTAATATGAACCGTAAAATGTAAAGTAAGAAACCATGAAAATCGCCATATCCAGTCAGAATAAGCAAACCATAACCGGACATGCAGGGAAGTGCAGAAGGTTTTGGATTTATGAAACCGAAAATGAGGTTATATTATCAAAAGAATTAACAGAACTGAAAAGAGAAGATATTCTGCATATCAGATTCCATGAAAGCAAAAACCCTTATGCACCACATCCGCTGTTTGAGGTTGATTTAATCATCACCGGCGGAGCAGGAAAGGGGTTCATAAACCGTCTTTCAGGTCAGGGTGTAACCGTACTGCCCACCAGCGAAACGGATCCTGACAAAGCCGTCGAAAAATACTTTGATGGCAGCCTGAATGTGATCAATCCGGAACCACGTCACGGCTAGCATCATTGAAAATCTCTTGTGTTTTGCTAGCTGGCAAATACGGACAAACAGGCGCATTCACCATTATCTTGCAAACATCAGGTTATCCTCCAGAATATGGGTGACCTGCATGTAGTAAAACCCATTTGAAAGTTTTTTAGCACTCCATTGGTATTTGGTATCACCTAATTTTAAGGTAAACATGCCTTCATAATGATTTGCAACTGCTTCTTTCCAGATATCCTGAGGTACACGATCGTTAATATTCACATGTAAATGATCGAGTAAATTCATACCCGGAAGGTTTACATACATAATCCTTCCATAATCTGAAACTATAAATACAGGCTTTGGATTGTTTTCCGTTAACAAGATGTTCAAATTATTTGCCTTTTTCATCATACCATAATGAATGCGAATAGTATACCAACTACTCAAAACACTTTAAAATCAACTTTTTCAAATTTTTTTGTATTAAAATGGGATTATTATTCCCAAAATGAAACTACTCTTAAAGTAAATACACTGCCAGGCTGTTAATTCGCTTATATGTTGAGTCTTTGCCGATTATTGACTAATATTCCTGACTCAACTGAATATCCCTGCAGCGATGACAGATGAATTGAAAAAGATTAACCACTGGTATAAAGAGAACCGCCGTTTTGTAATAGCTACCGTGATAAAAACCTGGGGCTCAGCTCCGAGAATACCGGGTTCGCTCATGGCAATTTCCGATTCCGGCGAATTTATCGGATCGGTAAGCGGCGGGTGCGTGGAAGGCGATGTAATCAGAAACAGCAAGCATGTTTTTGATTCGGAGGAAACCGCTAAAATAACCTATGGGGTTTCAAATGAAGATGCCTGGACCGTAGGTCTTACATGCGGAGGTAAACTGGAGGTTTGGATTGAGAAGATGTGGAAAAAAGAAATCTGGAATGAAATATTGAAATGCCAGGAGACCGGCAATTCCTGTGTGTTGGCTACGGATGGCAAAAATCAGGTACTTCTTGCAGATAGTAAATTCACTGGCCAAGCTCCTGACCGGCAAATTACGGATGCAATGAAATTATGCCTGGCAAAAGGAAAACCGGATGTAGTTGGCAAAGATGAAAATACCTGGTTTGTGAATGTATTTTCGGCAAAAAACCAGCTTATTATTATTGGAGCCGCCCATATCAGTGCGCATCTTGTACATTTAGGGTCGTTACTTGGTTTTGAAACCATTATCATAGATCCGCGCGGACTTTTTGCGGATAAACAGCAATTTTCGGTTGCCCCGGACAAAACATTTAAGAACTGGCCGGCAGAAGTACTTGATAAGTTTAATCTTGATCAAAATACATTTGTGGTTTTGCTTACCCATGATCCGAAGATTGATGATCAGGCTTTACATATTCTGCTGAAGTCCGGTGTCGCATATATCGGTGCATTAGGGAGCAGCAAAACACATCAGAAAAGGGTACAACGGTTAAAAAATGATGGGTTTACTGATGATGATATTAACCGTATATCCGGACCTGTCGGCCTGAATATACATGCCCGTCTTCCGGAAGAAATTGCATTGAGCATCATCTCGGAGATCATAAAAGTTAAAAACGAATAATTAACTTCTTGATATCACTTGAAATTACGTGAAACAATTATGAATTTCTGTATGCGTAGTTTCTTCACCAGCCGTATTTTCAGATCGTTAAATTGCTCAAAGGAAATATTATGGGGTTTGAGAATTGAAAAAAATAGTTTTTGATAGTGTGTTAAGGATTGAAGCGAATTCATTCGACCTAGTTCCACAGCCTGCACATTTGTACAAGCTTCCGTATGCGCAGGAAAATCCCGTATTATGTTGAAGAATATCATAAAAACTAAGAATAAATCAAATGAACGACTATAACTAAATGGTAATTGTGGCATTTTTGAATGATGCAAAAGAGTTTTTCCATTTTCCTGACCTGTTTTTCTATGAGTTTATGGTCTTACGGCCAGGACATATCCGGACGTGTTTATGATAATGCCACCCGCCTGCCGCTTGCAGGAGCTAACGTTGTCGTTAGCACCGGACAATCAGGGAGTATTACCGGTCCCCAGGGATATTTCAGCTTTAAAGCTGCCCCTCCGGATACATTGGTGATTTCGTTTGTAGGCTATAAAACATTGAAAATTGCCGTTTCGGACGAAACCGGATTTTACCAGGCCGGCCTGGATTACAATGATGTTCTGCTTAAAGATGTCGTTGTGTCTGCATTCAATATGGATCAGAAACTGGATCAGATCCCTGGTGCAGTGAGCGTGCTGACGCCCCGTGAATTACACAGAGACAACAATACTACCATCATGCCAGCCATCAACAGGATAACAGGTGTACTGATGCAGTCAGGAGCACTAAATACCAACCGGCTTACTATCCGCGGTATCGGAGCGCGCTCACTATTTACAACCACCAAAATCCGGGCTTATTTTAACAACATCCCATTAACTACGGGTGATGGTGAAACTACCATCGAAGACATTGATGTAGCCCTGATAGAGCGCAGCGAAGTCATCAAAGGTCCCGCATCCAGTATCTATGGTGCGGGCCTTGGAGGAACGGTGCTACTGCAAACACCTAAAAATATAACCGGATTTCCACAAATACATACAGGAATAATTGCGGGCTCGTACGGCTTACGCAAGAGCAATACTTCGCTGATGGCAGGTAATAAAAAGGCAAATTTTGGAATGGCCTATAATTATCTTCATTCGGACGGATACAGGGAAAATAACACCTATGACCGGCAGGTTTTCACCGTTACCGGACAGGTTCGCAACGGCGACAGGGGCAATCTGTCCCTGCTTTTTACTTTTATTGACCTGCTGGCATTCATTCCGAGTTCCATCGACAGCATCACATTTTACGAAAATCCCCGTGCAGCAGCACCGACATGGGCAAATACCGAAGGGTTTGAAGATTATCAAAAAGGGCTTGCAGGCATCTCGTATAATCATTATTTTTCAAATAAAATCAGCCTCGATGCCAGTGTATTTGCAAGCTTCAGAAAATCGTATGAGCTGCGGCCTTTCAATATTCTGGATGAAAACAGCAGCGCAGGAGGTACACGTAACATGATTTCGATCCTGTCCGGGAATGATAAGCTCAAATCCAGCATGGGATTTGAATACTTCAGAGAGCGGTATGACTGGGGTACTTTTGAAAATGATAACCGGAATCCCGGCACCAGGTTAAGTGATAATAAGGAGGTAAGGAAATATGTAAATGTGTTTGCGCAAATGCAATATGCCTTTAATAAGAAATTGTCGGGTACACTCGGTGTTAACCTGAATAAAACTTCCTATGAACTGGATGACAGGTTTGCAGGCGATAGTCTGAATCAGTCAGGCAGCTATGCTTTCAAGCCGGTTTTGTCGCCCCGGATCGCATTGGAATACAGGCTTACAGATACGAAAAACATGTATGCTCTGATCAGCCATGGTTTTTCACCACCATCGTTCAGCGAAACACTCACACCCGATGGATTGATCAATCCGGATATTCAGCCGGAAACGGGCTATAATTTTGAAGCAGGCTTTAAAGGCAGTATAGTTGCCGGCATGTATTTTGACCTGGCATTATATTCCATGCAAATTGATAACCTGATCGTAGCTCAGCGGGTTGCTGAAGATCAGTTTATAGGCATGAATGCCGGCAAAACCTCCCATAATGGTGTGGAAACTAATATACGGTATGTATATCAATGGAACAGAAACAAAATCATTCCTTTTGTTTCTTACACCTATGCGAGGTATAAATTCGTCGATTTTAAAAACAATGAGTTTGATTATTCAGGCAATGACCTGACTGGTGTACCCGATCATTTGTTTAATACAGGGGTTGATTTTGAATTTCATTACGGTTTTTACGGAAATGTAAACTACCATTTTGTTGGGGCTATGCCTATGCGCGATGATAACAGCAAATACTCAAATGCATACGGGATCACAAATATTAAAGCAGGGTGGAAGCAGGTTTGGGAAAAACTGGAACTAAAAGTATTTGCCGGGGTCTCTAACCTCTTTGACATTAAATACGCCTCTATGATCCTGATAAATGCTCCCTCATTCGGCGGGCGGGCTCCACGGTATTATTATCCGGGTTTGCCGGTCAATTATTACGGCGGCTTACGGATCAGTTACCGGTTTTAGGATACCAGGTCAAATACCAGGTGAGTTTGGATGACATGTTTCCTGGTCCGGAAGTAACATGCCCGACCGTCAGGGGGGCTTTCGAACCAGTTTTGGGAGGTTTGGCAAAAAGGTTACCACTCAATTGAACAACTCTGGCACGGAAGTAACCTGCCCGACCGTCAGGCTTCCGTGCTAACTTACTATTGACTGGAATATCTTCATTACAATCTTGTGAAAGCAGGACTTGTTAAATCTCCTGAAGAATATGAAATAAGTAGTGCACTTAATAACTATTTAAACAAAACCGGGCCACTGCAATTGGATTTTATTACCTGAGTTTCCTGGTCCGAATGTGGCCATTTTCATAGTTTGCGGAACTGTCATCTCTGCCTGCTTTATCACAGCCAGGTAAAAGGACCATTAGAATAATAACCGTCTAGAATTTCTTCATTTACCTGAATTAAACATTCTCCGGATCCGGGCAATCAATGCTTTTTCCTTAGCCAGAAAAAACTGAAACTGGCCAAGTAAAATGCCATAACCCAGGAGCATAAACTGGTAAGCTGGAAATATAAAAAGCAGATAAGCAACCGTTTTCAGCCAAACCGGAGTATGCGCGTCAAAGCCAAGAAATTTAAAATAATATCCCTTTATAAAAACAACAGAACTCCCTGCAAATGAAAAACATATAAGAATTAAAACAATATCAATATTTCTCCTGATTCCCCACTTTTCTTTAAGTCTTCTAAACATCAATCATAATATTAAACGTTCAAAGTTACTTATTTAAACAGTCATTTTTATTTTTTTGGAGTGTCTACAAACACGGTGAATTCATTCATCCACGGTATGATCGTTTGCGATCACCCTCATTTGGGATTAATAATTCCTTTTTCTGTAAGTATTTTTGTTGGCCAATGTATCCGGCTACTTCCAATCATCTAATCCGGGTTTTGACTGAAAGGAGATGGCATACCTGTCTTCAGGGGCATTCAGTAGTAGGTGTCATACCAGGTTTGCCGTGATCAGTGTATTACAAAGAAAAATACGAAATAATGCGTTATTTTTTTGCCCGCTTCATGCAATGAACAACCGCTTTCAATATTCTTTTTTCTCTGGTTTCAGGTTTTTGGCCACGGTAATCCAGGCTATAATTTCACTTCGGTGCAAGGTGGAGAATTTATCAAATACTTTGAATGCATCAGGATTCTGATTCAATGCATCTTCAAGGTCAACCGGAACGGGGAGCTCACGTGATTCGGGATCGTATTCAATGGTAATATTCACCACATCTCCGGCTTTAGTGTGGGTTGTTTTTCGTATTTCCTGATTCAGGAACATGACATATTTTGACCCTTTCCTGGGCACCAGTGTCGCTATAAATTTATGACCTTTCAATTTGCCTTTCACCGGAATGTATCCTTTATTGGCAAAATTTCCGGCTACCTGCTCTGAAACTTCAACCAGGTAATTAGTCCCTTCTTTATAGATACGTGTGTTGAACTGTACTGGCTTCATCATGCTGTTTTAACCCGGAGTTTGCCTGTTACATGATTTGAATGTTTGTTTAAGATAAGCATAATGTTTTGGAAAATACATTGATTCTCAACACTTTTGGCTGCTTATGGAACATTCAAACGTGCTGGGAAGTGAACCGATTGGCAAGTTATTGATAAAACAGTCAGTACCTGCCGGTATCGGATTCCTGGTAATGTCCATTAACTCCATAGTTGATACCATTTTTGTAGGACATTTTGTTGGATCAATTGGTATTGCTGCAATTGCCGTGGTTATGCCGATTTCATTTTTTATCTCCTCAATTGGCCTGGCAATCGGAATCGGGGGCGCCTCTATCATATCAAGAACTCTTGGAGCAGGTAATCCGGAGCGGGCCGGAAAAACATTCGGAACCCAAATGGTGATGACGTTAGGCGCATCGCTTGTATTGCTTGTTGCCGGCTACATTTTTCAGGAAAGTGTGCTTTCTGCATTTGGTGGCAAGGGGACGATACTCGTTCCTGCAAAGGTATATTTTAATGTGATATTGTTTGGAACACCCTTTCTGGCCTGGGCCATGATGTCGAATAATGTGATACGAGCCGAAGGTAAACCAAGGATAGCCATGATGGCTATGGTGTTGCCTGCAATCATCAATATTATTCTCGATCCGATTTTGATCATTGGATTTAACATGGGATTGTATGGCGCCGCGTGGGCCACAACCATCGCTTATATTGTAAGCGCTGCCTATATCGTGATATATTTCTTGCGCGGGAAAAGCGAAATTCAGTTTAAAAAGAAGTACCTGATTTTAGATGCGCCAATTGCTGGCGAAATATTTTCGATAGGAGGGGTGAGCCTGGTACGCCAGGGATCGGTTACGCTTCTTATTGCCATATTGAACCAGACACTGTTTAAGTATGGAGGTGAAACCGGTGTGGCCATCTACGGCATCATCGCACGCATGATGATGTTCAGCTTGTTTCCGGTGATGGGGGTGGTTCAGGGATTTATGCCGATCGCCGGATATAATTATGGGGCAAAATCGTATATCAGGGTGACTGAAACTGTAATAAAAGCAGTCAAATACGGAACAGGAGTTGCACTTCTGGTATTTACATTGATTATCCTTTTTCCTACGGCAATTGTGAAAATATTTACTACAGATGAGATGCTGATACGGCTTGCTCCAAGAGCGTTGGTTTTGGTATTTATGGCCATACCGCTAATAACGATGCAATTAATTGGATCCGCTTATTTTCAGGCTATTGGCAAACCTCTTCCTGCGTTACTTTTAACCCTCCTTAAACAGGGTATTTTTCTAATCCCGCTTGTGCTTATTCTGCCTTACTATTTCGATCTTAATGGCGTGTGGTATTCTTTTCCGATTGCAGATATTTTATCTACTCTGATTACGGTTATTTTTCTAAAAAGGGCTCTGGACAGCTTACCAATCAATAACATTCAGAGTGTGTATGACAAATAAACCTGAAAGGAATCTCCACCATAAGAAGGCCTGAATGAAAGCCGGTAGTTACTGATCCGGTGCAGGTCCGGAATGATATATCCAAAAAAGGCTCCGAAAAAATAACCGGTAATTACATCGGTTCTGAAGTGTCTTCCGGTTTTCAGTCGAAGAAACCCTGTCAGTACCGGATAAGCGAAGGCACCAACCCAGATCAACCTTTTTTTTATATCCGTAAGATAACTTGAGAATATCCTTGCAGTAAAAAAAGTGAGGGATGCGGTTGTAGATGAGTGCGCCGAATAAAAAGAAAACCTGGCTTTTTTCACGGTTTTTAATTCAAGAGATACATCGGGGTTATATACAAACGTTCGTATGCGAAGTACAGATGATTTAGTGATACCATTAAATCCGCCGTTTATGAGCAGCAGTTCAGATGTCATAACGGCCCAGACTTTCCAGTCCGGTTTATGTTAATCACCTTTGAATATCGTCAAAGGAACCGCAAGAGGAATTAAAATGGAGGCATATAGCATATAATTACCTGTACCTTCTGCCCGGTAATTGTCAATGGTTTTTCTATCGAATGGATTTACCTGTTCGGGATCCAGCTGAGCGATCTCACCGGATGTCAGTGGGTTAATCTGGTTTTGCAGGTATGCATTATAAATATTTGATCCAGCGCCAAGTGTAAGCAGAAATATTTCCCTTCCGGTTTTAAGCTCAAATACATGTTTATGTACCTCATTGTCTGTTAGTTTATTTCTGTGAACACGCTGCTGGGCAAAACTATAATCAATTCGGGACAGGGTAATAGAAATACAACAAATGATGAGAAGTTTCTTTTTTAGGCCGATTATATCAGGAAGAATTTCCATAGGACAGGTATTTTACAATTGTTAATTTACATATTTACCGGAGAAAAAAACTGTCAGACAAATTATTCAATTACTTTTAGCCTATGTCCGTATTTGAATTTTTACCAGTAATCCGTTCTCTGGTTATATATCTCCTGTTCTCTCAAAGCGGTGTAAATCAGGATGTAAGGGTTTTTGTCCGGAGTGATGAGTTTAATAACCCGGGATCACCCGATCAGGCAAGATGGGGATACGATCCGGGAGATGGCTGCCCGGATCGCTGTGGATGGAGAAACAGAGAGCTCGAATATTATACCCAAAGGCCGGAAAATGTACGTGTGGAAAACGGCCACCTGATCATTGAGGTGAGAAAAGAAAACAGGAACGGAAGAAACTTTACATCAGCCAGGCTGGTTACTAAGAATAAAGGTGACTGGCAGTATGGAAGGGTAAAGGTAAAGGTAAACGAAACTTCCGGCCGGGAAGGGGACATGGCCTGCCATATGGATGCTGCCCTCGATCAACGAGCGAAAAAGAAAGTGAGCGGCTGATGGAGAAATAGATATTATGGAGCAGGTAGGTTACGATCCATTTACAATTCATGATACCGTGCATACGAATGCCTATAACCATGTTAAAAATACCCGAAAAGGTGGTGATATTGAAGAAATTGATGCCGTCAGCGATTTTTATATATATAAAATTGATTGGTCTGCGGATAAAATCGACTGGCATGTGGATAACTCAACATACTTCACATTTGAAAATGAAATGAAGGGGTAAGATGAATGGCCTTTCGACAGGGAGTTTCATCTGATTTTGAATATTGCCGTAGGAGGTACATGGGGTGGATCAAAGGGAGTGGATCCGGACATCTGGCCGCAAAAACTGGAAATTGATTATGTACGCGTATATCAGTGATGTACTGTAAAATGAGATAACCGGAATCCGGAAACAGACATAAAGATAAGATCAATAATTTTTAAAATCACTTATCACTAACCACTTTGAACAAGTAGTCGAATTTAGATGCAGTATTTATTCGTAGGCATACTAACAGGCATTGTTTCAGCTATCTCACTGGGGCCGGCATTCTTTGTGATCACTGATACGAGTCTGAAGCGCGGATTTTTTTCAGGGGCAATAGTGGCTATGGGTATATCACTGGCAGATAGCATATACGTGACACTGATCCTCCTTGGGTTTGCTGTTTTCTTCGAAAATCCTGATTACAGGACGGTTTTCAGTTTTTCCGGAGGAATAATGCTGCTGATTTTTGGCACAGGTTTCTGGCTGCGGAAACACCACCAAGCAGACTCACCATCACACGCAGGAAACAGGCTGGTAAATCCAATGCGGAGCTTTCTCAAAGGGTTTATAATTAATGCGTTGAATCCGTATGTGCCGGTTTACTGGTTGGCTGTAGTCGCATTCAGCACCTCGCAGTTAGCATTATCAGGCATTGAGGTGATCCTGTTTTTTGCAGCAACGTTAATAACCCTGTTGTTACTGGACATCACTAAATCCTGGTTTGCAGGTCAGCTGAGGAGTCATATTATGCAATACACTACCATAATCTTTCGTGTTGTGGGCACGTTGTTTTTATTGTTCGGGCTGAAGCTGGTACTTACTTCCATGAATTTCTGGCCGGTGGATGTAATTTGATTTCGTACTTGTTGCACACCTTTGCCACGCATTTCATACCTGTTTTATCAGGTTTTGCGTCATATGTTATGCACTGTTGCGGAATTTTTTCTGACTTCACCGCCAATAAGTGTTAAACATCTGGCATTCCATTAGTTATATTTTTTATTGAGCTCAACCTACGGTAGCAAAAGTCTCAACTATCGCATGCTTTGTTCGAAAAAACATCATGAGTAAAGCTAGTAAAAATTACACCGATAGCTATCGGTGGTTAAACACCCGGTCCAATTCAGCAAAGACGCTAATAGAGCGAGCCAAACGTGAGGTTCCTGAATTTGCAGATCACATTCACAAGTTTGAACATCAGATCACAATCAAGAGTTATTCTGAGAGTACCGTTTTTAGTTATTCACGGACCATTGCCCAGATCAGTTTGTATTTTACTGGGCCTGGATGCCGATGAGATCAACAGCTACCTGCACACACTTCGTCAGGATAAGGACCTTAGTGACACCTATTTCAAACCCGCCTGCGGCCGGCAGGCATGCCGTTTACGGACTGCGGTTGTATGATCTGGAAGGCCGGGCTATTCGATTACCCAACCTGAAAAACAACCGAAAGCTGCAGGTAGATTTTTCACAAGAAAAATTTCGAAGGCTCTTCAAAGATCCACACTACTTCGCATCATTGTAGCTTAATTGTTAACAGCTTTAATTGATTGTAAAAATGAATACTATAATTTATTGATTTTATAATATTTGACAATTTCTCCATATCGCATTTTAGTTGTTTTCTGGTGTACTGTCCGATTTTAAATATACCATTAGTTTTTTTCTGACAAAGTAAGAGTTGATCAGAACATACCATCCCTCTTGAAGTAATTGTTGATATTTCGCATAGACATTTCTTTATATTCTTATAATCATAATCTAAGTACATAAACTGCAGGATCATCTTATCCAGTGTGGTTTTATATTCGTGATAAAGCTGAATTAAATCTGTTGAATTAGTATATAATGTTTGTTGTTTTTTATGGTAGTCTTTATATACATCAAACATGTCGTTGGTAAGTTGTAGCAAATAACCCAAAGAATAAATCGCCTCCTTTTCTCCACTTTTCAGCTGATTGCATAAAATGATCCTGTACAATAAAGTAGAAGTACATCCCTTTACATAAGTTATATTTTTCAACTCCTTATTATTCAAATTGTCTTTTTCCAGCTGTTTTAAGCTCGTATCTTGCGCTACTAATGCCTCTTCAAAGGCGCTGTAAAAATCTTCATTACAATTATTCGTTAATTGGGCATATATATATCTGGCCAATACCATTTCATCAGAGGTTGTATCATCCGGACTATTCAATTTTTCCATGATCTCAACTGAAGTAAGTTTTAATGAATCAGTAAGATCGTCTAGTAAGGGTGTGATGGCGCCCAAATATATTGCATACATTTCTTCTTCAGAAATTGTCTTTTGGCCTCTAAGTGTACAAAACCAACTATTTGTAATACAACTTTGATCAGTGTAAAACTTAATTCTTTTTATTTGAGCCTTATTTAATGAACCTCCTGTTTTTTTAAGGACCTGATTTAATTCCTTAATTAACTTATTGGTATGCTTCATATTCAACCAATAAACCTTGTAGGCCATTGATATGTAAATGTGCAGAATGTATATATACTTTTTCATTATATTCTGACTAACTCTTTTTATAAAGTATTGATTGTTGGGCTTTTATAAAAACTAATTTATCCTTTCCCTTCATAAATCATTGGCTTGGAAAATCAGTTTTTTCGAAACAGGCAGGATTGCTGCTCACGGCCGTCTACTCGATTAGGCATTTTTTTTCGAATTTTTTTCTTTGGCGACCGCATCCGATAGAACACATACAATCTCATACAGCATTGTGGCACCAACGAGGGCAGTATTTCCGGATGGGTCAAAAGGTGGTGATACTTCAACCACATCTCCGCCGATCAACTTAAGACCAGCAAGTCCTCGTATTAGTGCCTGTGCCTGGATAGGAGTCAAGCCACCTATTTCTGGTGTTCCAGTGCCTGGAGCAAAAGCTGGGTCAAGACAATCGATATCGAAGGAGACATAAGTGGGGCCATTGCCTACCACACCTCTTACCTCATCGAGCGTGGCCTCAATCCCTAAATTAGTAAATTCTTCCATGTACATGACCCGTATCCCTGCATCCTCAGACCCGTGCCAGCTTTCTTCTGAGTTCTGTGCTCCCCGAATGCCAATTTGAATAGTCCTCTTTGGGTCAAGGAGACCTTCTTCCATCGCTCGTCTGAATGGAGTGCCATGTGTAAATTTATGTCCGAATTCATGATCACTCGTATCGGTATGAGCATCTAAGTGTACCATACCTACTGGTCGTTCAGCCGCAACTGCACGTAAAATTGGCAAACTAATCGAGTGGTCGCCGCCTACGCTTAGGGGCACTGCACCGGCTGCACAAATCTTGCGGTAAAAATCAGTGATGTCGGTAAAGCATTGTTGTAGGTCAAAAGGATTCAGGAAATTTACATCACCTAAATCTGCGACGTGGCAAAGTTCATAGGGATTCACGTGAGTCACATGATGGATGGAACGGGTAAAACTTGACATATTGCGAATTTCCCGAGGGCCATGTCGTTGCCCTGGTCGATTTTCGGTTGCACCATCATAGGGTACACCAATCAGTGCAATATCTACACCTGATGGGTCGTTTACCAAAGGTCTTCTCAACAAAGTTGCAACACCAGCATAACGAAGCTGAGTCGTTTCCAAATTAGATTCCTTTTTCATGTTTCTTGAACTCCAGTTTTCTAAAAATATTGAAGGCATAACATATATTCTACTGCCAATATCGGCATAAGTAGCAATGTAGAACATATTATCCAGTTAAAACAAAAAGTGTGAAAAGCAGTATAATATGTTATATAGCCACATAAACAAACAAATTGCAGCATAACGCTGTGTTCTCTTGTCGCGGGGCGTTCAAGCGCAAAACGTCAATTTACCACTGAATATAAACAAGCACTAAACCGGAGAATTGCACCCGCGCCCTGCAGTCAAGAGCAACCCGATGTTATGCCATTGCCACTATTTCAACAGCAGCATCCTTCTGTAAATTAAAGGTAAAGATTTTTTCTATCATTTAATTGTCATTCCTTCTAGTCAAATTGTAAGTTGAATTATGTGCGTCGCGGTTGACTCTAGCCTGAGAGTGCGGCATGGGTGGTATCCAAAGCTTGCGCTAAGTCCTCTATGAGATCTTGGGGGTCTTCAATGCCTGCGGAGTAACGCACGAGTGTTTCAGGAATGCCTGCCAGGGCACGTTCCTGCTCTGTCAATTCAACATGTGAACTTGTTGCCGGAGGGGCGACGATGGTTTCAACCGCTCCCAGATTCGCAGCCCGGTGAGCATACTTGAGCTTTGGAAGAAACATTCGCACCGCATCAAAATCATCCGTGGCGAGCTGAAAGCTAAGTACCCCGCCAAAGTTACGCATCTGCTTTGCAGCGATTTCATGATTGAGATGCGTCTTCAGGCCGGGATAGAAAACGTTAGAGATGAAGGGATGCTCACTTAAAAAATTGGCGATTTGCATCGCAGTGCTGTTTTGACGTTCGACTCGCAATTCCAGGGTCTTGAGACCGCGTATGAGTAAGTAAGCTGCTTCGGGATGCAGCGTCGCGCCGTTGATTTCACGGAAGTGATAGATGTTTGCTATTGTATCGACGGGGCCACACACAATGCCCCCCAGTGCATCGGCATGTCCACCCAAAAATTTTGTCGCGCTATGCAACACGAGATCGGCGCCAAGTTCAAGAGGGTTCTGGTTGATGGGTGTGGCAAATGTATTGTCCACGATTACAGTTGCACCCACTGATTTTGCCTTTTGGGCAAGGCGCTCGATGTCCATGATCTTACAGGTAGGATTTGTAGGACTTTCCATGTAAAGCACCTGGCAGCCGTTCGCAATCTCAGCTTCAATGGCGTCGAAATCAGTGGTGTCACAAAGAACAATGTGAATACCGAACTTGGGAAAGAATTCGTTGAAAATGACGTTGGTACCACCGTATGTGTCTTTTACACTTACACAGCGATCGCCGGGACTTAGTAAGGTGAATAGGGTATTGCTGATTGCAGCCATGCCGGTAGAGAAACTCGTTGCAGCTTCAGCCCCTTCCAGTTGGCGGACTTTTTCCTCGAACACTTCCACCGTTGGATTCGTATTCCTGCCGTAAATGTGACCCGGCTTCTTACCAAGCGCGACGTCCCGCCACTTGTCCAGATCATCGTAGCCAAAAGACACACTGTGCACAACAGGCACCTGGGTGACGGTATCCATCAAATATTTTTCTTCGCCAGCCCATACGGATAGCGTTGCTTTATTTTTTGATTCTCTAATCATATCTAACTCCTGTTTACGATAACGGAAATACGACGGGGCACAAAAGACTGAGCCTTCCAGTTCATTCGTGCAATGTTATGTTCATTGCGTCTTGTCTTTCAATAACCTCCTAATTTAAAAATATTAATGTACAAGTTTATAAGTTTATTTTAATCTATAGATTTTTCCGCCATCGTTTTGGGGAACTATTGAGCCTAACGGTTGTGTAATAGGCACTCTATGTTCCTTATTTACATTATGGGTACCCGAATTCTGGTTAAATATACCACAAAATTGAATTATTAAAATGGGGCATTGTATTATTTTATTCTCTTTATACATCTGTCAATTGGTCTAAAGGACTTTGTACATTTTTCATTCCCGCAAGGGTTACATGCGTGTAAATTTCGGTGGTTTTACTTGAATTATGACCCAGCAATTCCTGAATATAACGCAAATTAGTACCTCTTTCTAACAAATGCGTGGCGAAACTATGCCTCAAAGTATGGACTGTAGCCGGTTTTATTATCTTAGCTGCTGCTATTGCCCTATTGAATACATTTCTAATACTAGAGAATATTGATTTCCTCCAGGCCCTTCAAACAACCACTGCTTTGGCTTATAAGCAATAAATACTTACGCAACAACTTCAATAAACTATCTATTGTTTGAAGAGAATGGCTAAATGAGGTTATTGATTTCCAAGACATACTATAAACAGATTATACCGTATATTCTTCCTCGTATTCTTGCACAATTTGTAAGGTTGTACGAGGGATAAGGAGACTCGTTTCTTTAATTTTTTTTAATACTCTTTAATATAGTTTTCAATAATTTATCTCTCTGTATTTCCATTGGATCATGTACCTGTAATGCATCTATGAGTTCTCTTTTTTCCAATGACATTAGTCATGATTTAATACTACTTGAAAACGGGCTTGTACCATCAGTTTGAGTATTCCAGAGAGAAAATTTCCAGAGAAACTAGTTTTACTCAGATAGGTGAATTATTTACTATGATATCTACTTACAGGAATAAGCGTTTTTGTGGTTTTTCACAACATCCCTTCTTGCTCCATCTGACCCCGACTCTTTTCAACCAGAAACATCAAATCCAACTCTTTTCAATAAATCCTGAAACCGTGAATCGTCATGTAAGGGATATAATTGAGGTTCAGTTTTTAACCAGACCATTTCCATATCATGATCTTCATAAGCATTTTCCAACCATTGAAAAGCTGATTCTTTATCATCCAGTGCAGAATAAATCACAGCAACGAAAAACGAAGGACTACCTGCTAAGGATTTGTTTCTAATTTCCTTTAATTCATCCAATAATTCATTGGCTTTATCTTCCTGCCCATTTTTTGCATAAGCTGCTG
>JADFHN010000067.1 GCA_022567155.1 Bacteroidota bacterium | reverse complement strand
AGAATATAATAAATTTCATTCCAGCCATCATCATTATAATCATAAACATCCATAAAATAAACGCCAGTATTTATTTTATCATTTATTAATGTGTAAGTACTTATCTGCTTATCCCTGAATATCACTTCATCCTTAAATGGATCAAAGCAGTGTAACAAAATTTTTCCATTATGGTAGGTAGCCAGTATTAGTTCCTCATTACCATCATTATCGAGATCTTGACTTGTCATGCCATATCTCATGTTAAGGTTCCCAGCAAAAGCCTGATCAAAATTCCATTGATTTAAAACTCTGTCCTTAGAATAAACAATTACGCCAACCCTTGGATGCTTAATTAAACTAATTTTTTCAGAGTTCCCATCATGATCAAAATCATAATAATACGTATCATGTCCCTTGGAAGTACTTACCCTGGATACTTGTTCGGTTTTAAATTTTTTAATTTCAAAAGGAAAAAATGAATAAATAGGTAAACTAATAGTGAGACTTATAAATAAAGGACTACTAAGCAGATGCAGTATCTTTCCTCTCCAGTTCATAACAGGGAAGATTGGCCGCTAAATGACTCTGTTTCACAACTATTTTTCAAAGGATAAGAGCACGAAAGATGCTCAGAAAAAATAAGGGTAATAAAGATCAAAATGGTGCAATAAGATCTCATTTTCAATATTTAAGATAACGGGAACAGGAATTTAATACCGATTTGTATTAAATCAAATATTTGTTGCTGTTATTATCATTTTGAAGATTTGAAATTTTAGTTATACGGGGTGCACCGGATATACTTAAGATAGGCATAAGTCCCGCAATCGCACATTCCTGATAGCTATCGGGATACACTGGAAGCGCCAGAGTGGGAATAAAGCATTTATATGGATATTTATAGATATATACGGATATTTATAGATATTTATAGATATAAATGCCAACAAGAGAGCAAAAGCCCGCCTTCGACTATTGCTCCCAGCGAACGTAGCGGGACGCCTGATTGGCCGGGTCTTGCTACTGTTTGGTGATTAATGTAGCATTGTAAGTAGCGTCATACGCCTCAAAGTCCCCTGTGGGTGACTTTGAGGGGGGGGTACAGCCCATCCCTAAGCAAGGTCACCTGCAAAACTATCATGCTTATCATCGCCCATTGCTGTCGTGAAGGAAGTTAGCTATCCGGGACCAGTAGAGCAGGGACCCTGCATCAACCGGCACTCCAATACAGACCTTACCATCAAACGTCATTAGCCTAATCGCGATAGCGATATCGGCTAATCTCCTTGTTAACGCTGTATGTGTGAGTAAATGAGTACCCGTATGCCGTTAGGGGGTTTATCCGGTCAAGCCGGATAATGACGACTTGGCGAGGCCAAACGCGCAGGCCGGACTGTGCCTGAAAGTCAGTAAGTAACTTCCGAACCAGTGGGGGGATACTAAGTTCTGAATCACATCCTCATTCAGGTCGTAGCGGACCTACGACCAGGTCTAGTTTTCGGACATAGGCTACAGTAATTAATGCGATTTATAGGGATTCGGATACATATCCGACTCATCTTCATCCGGCCTTTTAGTCAGACATTGAAAGTCTTTTTCAACTAAAATACTAAATTTCGAACCATTTTCTAAATCAAGGTCTGCTTCAAAGCCAACCTTATCGGTTTTGACCCAATCATTTAGTATGGTTTCAGGCACGCCTATATAAATACCTGAATTTTCAAATACGCATGTTATCCCTACCTTGTCCGCTTTACTTATAGCAAATGTCATTACTGTGTTTCCTGGAAAGTGAGTTTCGGAATTTACCATTCCCTTTCTACCCAGGTCATCCACTTCACTTTGTGAAAGCCTTACCCGAATCGTATTTTCTCTGATCCTAAGTTTCATATGCGATGCCTTAAATGTTACTTTATTCTTGATTCACCAGAATATACGTTAAACTTATTATTACGGAGAAACCCTATCAATGTGAGGCCAAACTCTTTTGCCAGCGACACCGAAAGAATCGAAGGCGCCCTTACAGCGCATTGTCACCGCCAGGCTTTTCTGATACCTCTCCCCTGCTAATCCATATCCAACTCTTATTTCAAGCGGTTCCTCCAGTGCCAGAAGATCTTCTTTTGACGAAATCCCGTCCTCTTTAACTTCGGTTACTTTAACAGCACCAATCCCCGGTATTGACATGCATACAATTTACGATAAACCCGTGATTTTTCCATCTTTGTCAATATCAATCCTTTCAGCTGCAGGGACCGAAGGCAGCCCTGGCATTCTCAGAATGTTTCCGGTAATGGGGATAATAAAACCGGCGCCTGTTGCAATTTCTATTTCACGTACTGTAAGTTTAAAACCTTCTGGCCGTCCAAGCAGTTTCGTGTTATCCGATAATGAATTCTGGGTTTTTGCAATGCATATTGGCAGGTGTTCGATTCCAAGCCGTTTCAGCTTTTTTAGGTCATTTATTGCCCTGGCCATAAAAACCACCGATCCGGCACCGTATATCTTTTTAGCAACAAGGTTGATTTTTTCTTCAACGGAACTGTTCCAGTCATAAACCGGTTTGTATTTACAGTCGCAATCAGCTGCCGATTTTACCACTTCTTCAGCAAGTTGAATGGCTCCTTCTCCCCCTTTTTCCCATGATTCGCATACCTCAGCTTTCACTCCAAGTTCACTGCACTTGGTCAAAATCTCCCCGATTTCTTCTGTTGTATCGGTAAGGAATCGATTAATGGCAACAACGGCAGGCAGCCCGAAGTAGCTAATATTCTCAAGGTGTTTTTCAAGATTTCCAAGCCCTTTTACTAACGCACTGGTATTTGGTACGGTAAGTTCATCCTGCGGCTGGCCGCCATGATATTTTAGGGCACGTACCGTACTGACAAGCACAATAACTTTAGGAGAAAGCCCGGAATATCCGCACTTGATATCCAGGAATTTCTCTGCACCCAGGTCGGCTCCGAATCCGGCTTCAGTGATCACATAGTCTGCAAATGTGAGTCCCATTTTTGTAGCAATAACTGAATTTGTACCCTGTGCAATATTTGCAAAGGGCCCGCCATGGATCAACGCAGGGTTACCCTCCAGCGTCTGCACGAGATTAGGTTTGATGGCATCTTTCATCAATGCAGCCATGGCGCCGTTTGCATTAAGGTCGCGCGCATATACAGCATTTTTATCAAATGTGTCACCGACGTAAATATTCCCCAGCTTATTTTTCAGGTCTTCGATGTTTTCAGCCAGGCAAAGAATGGCCATCACTTCCGATGCAGCTGTGATGTTGAAGCCCGCTTCGCGAAGAAATCCTCCTGTTTTGCCTCCAAGACCAGAAACAATATGTCGTAATGCCCGGTCATTCATGTCCATGGCCCGTTTCCATAACACTGTTCGAGGATCAATACCCAGTCCGCCATTAGTGCTTTGAATATTATTGTCGATGAGTGCGGATAGAAGATTATTAGCTTTTTCAATTGCTGAAAAATCTCCCGTGAAATGCAGGTTTATATCTTCCATAGGTATTACCTGCGAATAACCACCACCTGCAGCGCCTCCTTTCATTCCAAATACCGGCCCCAGAGACGGTTCTCTTAAAACCACAATGGCTTTTTTGCCTATCTTATTCAACCCTTCAGTAAGCCCGATTGAGGTGGTGGTTTTACCTTCACCCGGTGGTGTGGGGGTGATTGCACTTACCAGGATCAAGTTGTTTTTGGCTATTTTTTGTTCGTTGATAAGACTTACAGGAAGTTTTGCCTTGTATTTACCATAATACTCGAGGATGTCTTCTTCAATACCGATTTTTGAGGCAATTTCGCTAACAGGTCGTATAGCTGCGGATTGGGAGATCTCAAGATCGGTTTTTATAGTTTTTTCGGGTGAAATATGCATACTTCGAGAATCTGAATTAAATTTCAATCGATTCCGGAGCGAACATACTACATTTTATGGAATTAATAAATTGCCCGACACAGGTCCTTACCCCCTGATTTATTGCCACCGCTACTCATGAAAAATTAAGCCATTGCCAGACACAAGGTATGCATGTCACATGAAGAATTGTTTCATTCCGTGTGCAGGTTACTTTCGCCTTCCGGATGTTTTTAATGCATAATTCCTGACAGCAAAGGCTTTGCATTCCGTAAAAAGGCAGAAAAATCGGAATTAATCACAACTTACATGCTGCGTGCACACACACGTAAGGATAATCCGGTTATTCGAAATCTTTTTAAATTTGAAAGAAAACATAAAAAACGTGCAACTGAAAGAAGGCAGCCTGTTTAACCTGATCGTAGCGGATCAGGAAAAAAATACATTCTTGACCAAACAGTGATTTCTGTAAAAGAAAATGAACTATATTCCGTCCGTTTTGAAAATGATGTTTGGGTAAATAATACGACCTATACTTTTAAAAGCGGACCCGATGGTACCCTGATCCGGGCAGAAGTAATTGTGGAAGGTAAAGGAATCATTATGAAATCGATATTTACATTGATGAAAAGAATGTTTAATGCCGGGTTGCAAACATCCCTCAACATATTAAGAATAACATTTGAACAATATGAGTAAACAATATCTGTATTTCTTTTTAATGTTATTAATTTTAATTTCAGGCTGGATCGGTAGTTGTGGCGACGACCCACCCGAGCCTTTACCTGTCACCACACTGGTCATCACTACTGTAGATGAAGACGGAGCCTTTATTCAGGGTGTAAAAGTGAATTTATACCGGACTATCCCCGCTGGATATCAGAAACTTCACCGGCATTGGAAGAAAAAATAACCGATGAAACCGGAAAAGTGGTTTACACCGATCCTGACAGTGGAAAATACTATATAGATGCACAAAAAGGCCTGTTGAATAACTGGGAAGAAGGGGTGATAAAAACCGTAGTAGAAGATTTGGAAAACACTACAAATATATTGGTGGTTGAAAGCCAGAGCGGATTACTGGCCTCTGTGGCTGGTAAAAAGTGGATTCTGAGCTCATATTTTTCAAACGGTTCAGATGCGTATGATTTTCTAGACGATTGTGTCAAAGACGATCTATTGATATTTTTCAAGGGGCCAGGAAGTGGAAAATTTACCCTTTTGGATGAAACCAACCTGTGCAATTCCAATGGGGAAACATCCCTGGCCGGCGTGTGGAAAATTGATTCGAATGAAAACGCCCTGGAAATTCAAACTACCAACACACTTGTATCCTGGAAATTAGTTGAGCTCGACTCGGTAAACCTGAAAGTATCGTTCATGAAATCAGGAAATAATATTGAAGCAGGATATATTGCAGTTGAATAACCACTATGATCGTATGGCTTTATCTGATGAATATAAAATCCGCATTTTAAAAAATACACAGATTTTTTCAACAGCCGAAGCAGGCTTATTAGGGCAGATTGCTGATAAATTAGTAGAAATTTCCCTTAAAAAAGATGAAACCCTTTTTTATAAAGGTGACAAAGGCCATGCGATGTACATAATCGAGAACGGCAGTGTAAAAGTTCATGACGGGGAACACATATTCGATACGTTGCGGGAAAATGATGTTTTCGGCGAATATTCTCTGATCGACACCGAAGTGAGGTCGGCAACTATCACAGGTCTGGAAGAAACAAAGTTATTGAGTCTGAACAAAGACTCTTTTTACGGACTGATTCATAGCGACCAGGATGTATTGCAGGGAATACTAAAATTAATGGTTACCCGGCTCAGAACCCTTGACGTAATACAGGAAGAACTCGCACAGAAAAACAGGAAGATTGCCAGCCAGAAAGAGGAAATATCCAAAAAAAACGCTGAGCTTGTAAGCCTGAATGATGAAAAAAATCAGCTTATTTCCATTGTTGCCCATGACATCCGGAATCCGCTGGCTTCGGCATCCACTTTCGTAAGTTTACTTAAATCCGAAATCGATCTTCTGAGTGAGGAGCATGCCGAATATGTAATTTATCTGCAGCGTTCATTAGACCGTATAACCGACCTGGTTACCCGCATACTCGATGTAAAAGCCATTGAATCGAGGTATATGAACATAAAACCTTCCCGGTTCAGTGTACGCAGCGAAGTGAATGATCTGATCAGCCAGTTGGAAAGCAAGGCATTACAAAAAGACATACAGATTGTACGTGAATTAGATGAATTTGAAGCTACCCTTGATCAGGGCCTTTTCCGGCAGATAACTGAAAACCTTGTGACCAATGCCATAAAATTTTCGCCTCCATCCAAATCAATCCATATCAGGCTTACAAACAGCAAAGACCGGCTGATGTTCGAAGTTCAAGATGAAGGTCCCGGGCTCACTAAAGAAGATAAAAGTAAACTTTTCGGAAGGTTCCGGATTTTAAGCGCCAAACCAACAGGGGGTGAAAGTTCAACCGGTCTTGGCCTTTCGATTGTTAAAAAATTCACCGAAACCATGGAGGGTAAAGTCTGGTGTGAATCGAAGTATGGTAAAGGAGCGACCTTTAAAATAGACCTTCCCATGACACTCCGCGTTCAGCAAAAACCATTGGTCTGAGATACCCTAATGCCCTTTCCAAATAATCGAACATAGTAAAAATACCAGAAATTATAAGTCAACAGGCTCGATGCCACAAATGCGGGTTCTTAAATATTGGAATTGACTTGATTTAGTTGTTTTTTTGATCAAAAAATATTTATGGCCAGTAAAGAAGATTTAGAATTTATCTACACCACCATAGATGAAATATTCAGGTTGAGTATAGGTGAAACCGGTGACTACAGCGGAGCGAAATATGATGGCGATTTTTCGATGACACTGGAAGAAGGTCAGCGACAAAAACATACTTTTATTGCCGACAGTCTGAATATTAAAAAAGGAAGCAAGGTGTTGGATATGGCGTGCGGATGGGGGCCGTTCTCTAAACATATTGTGGAAGAAAGAGGCGCTGAGAGTATCGGACTGACTCTATCGGAAGGCCAGGCAGAGGCTTGCCGTAAAAATGGATTGAATGTACTGGTAAAAGATTGCAGAACGGTTAAACCGGAAGATTATGGCCAGTTTGATAGTATTACGTGTATTGGGGGGTTGGAGCACTTTTGTTCGATAGAAGAATGGAAGGCAGGAAAACAGGAAGAAATTTACACAAATTTCTTTGATACATTATACGATTTGCTGCCTGTGGGTGGGAGATTTTATATGCAAACCATGACATTTAGTAAGAATATGCTGGACTTAAAAGATATCAGTCTGGACAGCGACAAAGACTCCGCCTCGTACGTACTTGCGTTGATGATGGAGGAGTTCCCCGGTTCATGGCTGCCCTACGGCCCTGAAATGGTAGAACGCAATGCCGCACCGAAATTTAAGCTCATTTCAAAAAGTAGCGGCCGGTTAGATTACATTGAAACGATCGGTCAGTGGAGAAAGAAATTCAGAAAATTCGGTTTCAAAAAATACTGGTTGTATCTGAAGTTGCTTGGAAGATACATTACAGACATAGATTTCAGGCAACAGGTTGCCGTCTTCAGGGTAAGTCCCAACAGGGTGTGCTTCGAGCGTGAGATAATGGATCATTACCGGCTGGTTTTTGAAAAGGAATAATTTAACATATATCAGCAAATCAATTATTTGCAGAAGCGTGTACTTAGACAAGTATCTGATTTGGCAGGAGATACAATCACGCGCCATAATAATTTTCCCGGTCGCAGGGTTGCTTTACGACTAAATTGAAAGCCTGGAAGTGCAGTTACGCAACGACACAAAAAAGGAGAAATAGCCTGTATGCCCCATGGCACTTTCAATAAATAAAAACAATTGTAACGATGGGGATTTCGTGTGTTCCGTTGCTTTAACTCTTGATTACTTTTTCGGCGTTTTGTAAAATTACGCCACTTTTTAAATATAGGAAAATTATGTCGGTTACTGTTGAAAACCTTTCGAAAAAATACGGGTCACAGGTAGCGGTTGATAACATCTCGTTTACAGTAAATACAGGCGAAGTTGTTGGGTTTCTTGGGCCAAACGGTGCAGGAAAAAGCACAACCATGAAAATGATTACATGTTTTATTGCTCCGGCTTCAGGTGATGTGCGCCTCGACCGGTTTTCAATAAGTAAAGATGCGGAAGAAATCAAAAAAAGAATCGGTTACCTACCGGAAAACAATCCTTTGTATACCGATATGCCGGTCATCGAATACTTGCAATTCTGTGCGGAAGTTCAGGGAATGAAAAAAGATAAAATTTCTCCCAGGATGCACGAAATGATTGAAAAATGCGGATTGGATACCGAAAAGCACAAGAAAATAAATGAGCTTTCAAAAGGATTCAGGCAGCGTGTAGGACTTGCCCAGGCCATGATACACGACCCGGAGGTGCTGATTCTGGACGAACCTACCTCTGGGCTTGATCCAAACCAGATTGTGGAGATCAGAAACCTGATCAAGGAGCTTGGAAAAGAAAAAACAGTAATCCTCAGTTCGCATATACTTTCGGAAGTGGAAGCCACCTGTGATCGGATTATCATCATAAACAATGGCCGAATTGTTGCCGACGGCACATCCCTCTCATTGCGTCAGCAAGCACAAGGCCAGGAATTGCTGAATATTGAAATTGAAGCCGAAGCCGATTACGATAATGTGCTTGAAGCGCTGACCGGGCTGGCATCGGTTGAAACGGCAAATAAGCGAAACGACCAGCCGGGTAAATTCAGAATACAGAGTAAACCTGAAAAATCGTCGCGAAAAGCAGTGTTCGATCTTTGTGTAATAAACAAGTGGTATCTCACAGAAATGACCGCTATTGAAACGAAACTCGAGGATGTTTTCAGGGAATTAACAAATTAACTAAGAGCTAAAGGCACATACGCATGAAAAAAATATGGATTATAGCAAAAAGGGAGCTTGGCTCCTATTTCGATTCGCTGATAGCCTATCTGATGATAATCATTTTTCTTGGCTTAAGCGGGTTTTTTACTTGGCTGTTTGGCAATAATATATTTTTAATGAACCAGGCAAGCCTGGCTGTGTTTTTCGGTATTGCCTACTGGACACTTTTCTTTTTTATACCTGCTGTTACCATGCGTTCGATTGCGGAAGAAAACAGATCCGGTACCATTGAACTATTAAGCACGAAGGCGGTTTCGGATGCCGAAATTGTAGCCGGCAAGTTTCTGGGAAGCTACCTTTTGGTGGTCATTGCACTTTTATTTACTTTACCTTATTACATCACGGTTGCAAATCTGGGCAATATAGACCATGGCGCAGTTATTGGCGGCTATCTGGGATTGTTGCTGGCCAGTGCCGCTTACGTAGGTATTGGGATATTTGCCAGCAGCAGTACAAATAATCAGATCGTTGCTTTTCTAATGGCCTTGGTTATTTCGTTATTTTTCCATCTGTTGTTTGATATACTGGCTATGAGCTTTACCGGCGTGCCGGGCAGCTTATTCAGTTACCTGAGCGCCCAGACACATTTCAGTTCCCTCTCCCGGGGCGTTATTGATTCAAGAGACATTATTTATTTCCTGACGCTCCTTGCGGCCGGACTGGTAATGTCAACCGTTTTGTTGTCAAAAAGAAACTGGAAAGATTGAAAAAACTGCAGACATGAAAAAAATGAATGTAATAACCCGGCTTCTGATCTTCTTCGCTATTCTGATTGTTATCAACCTGATATCCGAAAAATTATTCTTCCGTCTAGATTTTACCGAAGATAAAAGATATACGCTGAGCGAGGCCACCAAACAAACACTTCAAGGACTCGAGGATGTTATTACCATAACGGTGTATTTCACCGAAGACCTCCCGCCACAGCTTTTATCAACCCGGAAGGATTTTGAAAACCTGCTTATTGAATATGAAAAGATGTCCGGAGGAAATATCGTGTATAAATTCACTAATCCCAATGAATCGCCCCAGCAGGAAAACGAAGCACAGCAAAACGGTATCAGCCCGATAATTATAAACGTAACAAAAAGTGACCAGGTAAAACAACTCCGGGCATACATGGGCGCCATGCTGCAAATGGGTGAGAAAACCGAAAGCATTCCCATCATACAGCCCGGATCCGGTATGGAATATGGGCTAACCACAGCAATAAAAAAACTGGTCATTACCGATAAACCTAAAATTGCTTTTGTTCAGGGTCATGGCGAACCCTCGTTAAATGAATTGACACAGTTTCACAGGCAACTTTCGGTTATGTATGACCCCGAAACCTTCACCATTACCGACACGACAAATATTCCGGTGTATTATAAAGCCCTGGTTATCATAAACCCGGTTGATACAATACCTGAAAATCACTTTCGAAAAATTGACAGGTATCTTGAGTCAAACGGTAATTTATTTATTGCCTTCAGCAACGTAACCGGCGAACTTAGCCAGGGCATTTTTAGAACGGCTCCCGATATCGGAATAAATAATTGGTTACAATCGAAAGGAGTTTCCATAGGAAAAATGGTCATTATTGATGCAAACAGTGCTTCAATAGGAGTACAGCAACGTCAGGGGCCGTTTGTTATTAATACGCAAGTGAAGTTTCCTTACTTTCCGATAATCGGTGATTTTTCAGATCATCCGATTTCTGAAGGACTTGAATCGCTTCTGCTACCGCTTGTAAGCCCGGTTATTGCACAGGGAGACTCTTCAGTTAATGTAACCATTTTAGCACAAACTTCTGAAAACAGTGGTCTTGTGAGTGCGCCGGTTTATATAGATATAAACAAGCAATGGACCCTTGGTGATTTCAGAGATGATCCGCAACCTGTGGCTATAGCACTCGAAGGGAAAATAGGCAATGCTAACCAGGCTCGAATGGTGGTTGTCTCAAACGGAAATTTTATTGTGAATGGCACAGGACAAAATGCACAGCAATTAAATCCGGACAATGTGAATTTTGCGTCCAATATCATCGACTGGCTGTCAGACGACACCGGTCTGATTGATCTGCGTACCAAAGGTATAACCAACCGGCCGCTGAAACAACTGGAAGACGGTGAGAAAGCCGTCATAAAATATGCAAATGTTTTTGCACCGATACTGCTGATACTTATGTATGCATTTATTCGGAAACAACGGTACCTAAAAAAGAAACAAAACTGGTTACAAGGTATTTATTAGCTGAAAAAAGGGATCAGTACTATGAAAAAAGTTACGACACTACGATTAATTATTCTCCTGGGCATACTATTGCTGATATATGCCGGAACCGAATTTTTCAGCAATAGCGGGCGAAGTAAATCGCTGCGCGAAGAACTTGTTGACATAGATACCACAAAAGTAACCCTTGTACAAATCACACGTGATGGAAATACAATTACTCTATCGAAGGTGGCGGATGGCTGGGAGGTATCCGGTTCAGATAACACCTTTACGGCTGTAGCAAGCCGGGTAAAAAATGCCATATCAACACTTCAGACCATAAAACCAGGCCGGATAGCTACGCGCGATCCCGGGAAATGGAAAGAGTTTCAGGTGGACACTACCGGTACGCGTGTCGAAATATTTGAAGACAAAGACAAAACACTTGATATTGTTCTAGGTAGATTCGGAATGCAGGGACAGCAGCGTTTTCATACCTACGTACGGTTGCATGAAGATAATGAGGTGTATGTGGCAGACAACTTCATAAGTTTCTCCGTATCCACCGATGTTTCAAGCTACCGAAATCAGATGCTGGTAGAATTTCAACGTGATTCTGTTGAATCCATACATCTCATATATCCTGAAGATTCCTCTTTTCAGCTTGTCCGTTCGCTTGATGGCAAGTGGCTGGTGGATGCAGCACCTGCAGATTCAGCTGAAACCACCCGATACCTCAACAGTATCAGCAGATTAAGCAGTAGCAAATTTGATAATGAAACCGACCCTGAAACTCTGGGAGAACCTGTTTACAAGGCTATAATCAATATCATGAACCAAGTTCCGGTTGAGATCCGGGCATGGCTAAAACCGGACAGTACGTTCGTGATCACCTCCAGCCAAAATATCGAAGGGGTGTTTTCAGATATCTCTCTAACAGATAAACTTTTCAAACCAAAATACGGGTTTTTGCCGGCAGAAGAGTGAACTGGCAATCATTTCAAAACCTGCTGGAGACCCGTATCAGTTACCTGATAGTAAAAATCAGAATGAATAATGCTAATAATTTGAATTCATTCTGTTTAGCTTTATTTTAAAGTTTTAAAAATGATTCATTTAATTATAAATCTATTCTGGTTTGAAAAGTACGGATATGAAGATGGGTTGGCAATTCGGAAAAGTGGTAGTAATATTCTTGCTGTATTTCACCTATGGAACGTTGCTGTATGCACAGAGTAACATACAACCTCGTATTGATACTATTACTGATGAAAATATTTTGGAAGATGCCGGTCTGCAGGTAATAAACCTGACTGGAATCACGGATGGTGATGGTGGCACACAAATACTTACGATCACTGCAGTATCTTCAAATACAAGCATTATTGCCGACAGCGATATCGTTATTAATTATACAAATCCCCAGGCAACGGGAACCTTATCATACACACCATCTTTGGATGCAAACGGAGCTGTACTTATCACCGTAACGGTAAAAGACGACGGCGGAACGGCCGGTGGTGGAATTGACACATTCGTCACAAGTTTTATAGTTACCGTTAATCCCGTAAACGATGCACCAACTTTCACCAAAGGAACCGACATTCCCGTAATTCCCGATGTAGTTCTGGAAGACGCCGGTTTACAGAATATTATTAACTGGGCCACCAATATCAATACAGGAGGAACCCTTGGAAATGAACTGTTTCAGAATCTGACTTTCGACCTCCAGATAATCAGCACTACCGGTACGCTCACCTTCGACAATTTATCTGTCAACTCATCCGGTACGCTTTCCTTTAGCCCTGCTGCAAACACAAATGGCGTAGCAACCATCAAGATAGAGCTGCAGGATGATGGATCAGGTACCCCACCCGATGAAAATATAAGTCAGCCGGATACCATGAAGATTACCGTAACATCCGTAAATGACGCCCCTGTATTTACTGTTGGCCCGGACATTGACATTTCAGAAGATTCCGGACCTCAGCTTTTCACCGCGTGGGCTTCAGCCATTTCTCCGGGTGGTGGCGCCGATGAAGCATCACAAAATCTTTCATTTAACATCGTACAAACCAGCGAAAACATGATCACCTTCATTACCTTTCCCGTTGTTGATCCTGTAAGCGGAGATATTACTTTTGAAGTTGCCCCTGATGTGAGCGGAACGGCTACGCTGGAAATAACCCTGGTTGACGATGGAGCATCGGTTATACCAAACCAAAACACAAGTACGAAAGTGACATTTTTCATCAATGTTAACCCCATCAATGATGCGCCTTCATTTACCATACCCGGAAACTATAATACTTTTGAAGATTTTGGCGAAGTGAGTATTGCAAATTTTGCGACCAGCATTCTCGCCGGTCCACCGGATGAAATTACACAAGATCTGACATTCGTTGTAGATGTGGTACAAACTACCGGCGGGCTTGCATTTGTCACACCTCCGGCCATAAATGATGCCGGAACGCTCAGTTTTGAAACATTACAGGATACTTTCGGTTCAGCTGATATAAACGTAACACTGACAGATGATGGTCCGTCCGGTCCACCCCATGTCAATAGCAGTCCAATACAGACTTTTACCATCATCATTGACTCTGTAAACGATCCACCTGTATTTGTAAAAGGAACTGATCCGGTCGTTAATGAAGACAGCGGTCCGGTGGTTATCACAGGTTGGGCACAAAATATTACCCCCGGACCTGATAACGAAACCGGCCAGTCGGTTACTTTCCTTTTCAACAGTATTGGCACAGAAGGTGCACTTACCTTTATTTCCGGTCCTGAAATAAATGCTACAGGTGATTTATCTTTTGAAGCCTCCCCCGACACAAATGGCCGTGCTTCATTTGAAATATCACTTACTGACGACGGGCCTTCAGGTGGGCTGAACCAAAATACAAGCCAAAAGCAATTACTGACAATCAATGTAGATCCTGTGAACGATCCTCCGGTATTTACAGCAGGCCCTGATCAGGTTGTAGATGAAAATGCAGGTCTGGTCACTATTACGGGATGGGCTACCGGCATTTCACCGGGTGGTGGCACTGATGAGCAGGATCAAAGTGTAATATTTACAATTGAAGCAGTCAGCTTTACTGACAACCTTGTATTTTCCATAGGACCGTTCGTAAGCCCTGAAGGCGATCTTAGCTTTCAGACCGTACCCAATACCTTTGGTGAAGCAGACTTTGCCTTTTATTTATCCGACGACGGCCTATCTGAGAGTCCCGATGTCAACCGGAGCGCTAACCAGGCCTTTAAAATAACCGTCAATGAAATCAATGATACGCCCTCTGAAATTTTATTGAGTAACCGCTCTGTGCTGGAAAGCGCAGCTGCCGGAACCACCGTAGGTACCCTGACAGCGTTAGATCCGGACGACAATACGCACACCTTCAGCCTTGTAGCAGGAACAGGCAGTGAAGGTAATACAGCCTTTACAATTTCCGGCAATGACCTTATCACCAATACTACTTTTGATATTGATGAACAAAACCTCTATAGTATCAGGATATCGGCTTCGGACGGACTCAACACAATTGAAAATGTGTTTCTGATTGATATTCTCAATGATCCGGTTTCTTCAGTAACATTTCCCAGTGCGTTTACTCCCAATAACGACGGAGAAAATGATACCTGGATCATCGAGGATATCGAGTATTTCCCAACCGCTTTGATCAACATATATAACCGCAACGGCCAGCAGGTGTTCAGAAGCATAGGTTATGCCACTGCCTGGGACGGTACCTGGAACGGCAAAGCCTTACCCGAAGACACATATTACGTAGTTATTAACCTGAAAAATGATAAGCCAGTAATTCAGGGAACAATTACTATATTGCGATAAATTTCTATGGCTGTAAGAAAGTATATTGCCATTATTCTGATTTTCTCAGCTACACAAGCTTTTACCCAGAAGCAGTTTCAGTTTGCTCAATATCAGCAAACTGCACCTCTTTTTAATCCTGCATTTTCTGGAATTGAAGATTTTGTGGATTTAAAATTCGGTTACCGTAACCGATGGGTAGGCCTTGAAAACAGTCCTGTTGCAGCATTTTTTATGACGAATTTGGCATTCAGGATATCGGCAGGTAATAAGTACAAAAGACGGGGGATACGGCTGGTAGAGCCTGAAGCATACCACAAGCTCGAAACCAGCGAAGAGTTTCAATGGAGAAAAGCTCACAGGCAGGGCTTCGGAGCCTGGATACAACAGAATACTAATACGGATGTTTCGGAAATCGGTGGTTTTCTCAGCTATGCCTACCATCTTCCTGTTTCCGATTACATTATATGGTCGGTTGGCGCCAGTGCCGGTGTTATAAACACCAGGCTAAACGTCGATAATCTTACGGTGAGCGATCCGGATAACGATTCTGCCTATCAAAATTATCTACGCGACGGCGGCGCCAGTACTGATGCGATCATCAATCTGGGTACCGTGGTTTATTCACGCGACTGGTATGTGGGTTATGCATCAAGGCAAGTGGCAGTTTCGAATATATCCAACGTTAACAAATTCGGATCAGAAGACAATAGCATGACCCATAACTTCATGATCGGTATCACCTATAAACCAAAGTACGGTTTTCTCGTTATTCCGGGCGCTATGGTTGAATACAACGCCAATTTGCCATTGAGCTATTTGCTAAATATCCGGGTCAGATACGAAGATGCCATCTGGGGAGGCGTAGGCTACCGGAATGACGATGCGGTCAATCTTTCTTTCGGCATTTATCTGACTCCGATGATCGCCTTTAACTATACGTTTGAATACTCGCTCTCCGAACTTTCGGGTCTCAATTCTTCCACGCACGAAATAATTCTGGCCGTTAAATTAAATAATAAGAATTTTTCGCGTGCCTATATGTGGTAACCAGCGATAATCTATGAAAACCAGACAGCGGGAATATTACTGCTAATTATACGGCGATTCATAAACTTTTTGAAACTCATCCCATTTCATATTTTTGTACAGATCTTCACCGAAAAATTGAAGAATAGGATGAAATGCTTTCGCATCGCGGTAGCCCGGAAGCGGCTGAATCAGGTTAAAGTCTTCATCAAGAAAAACCACGGTAGGATAACTTAGTTTATTTTGTAACAGGGCTGCCGCCAGTTCATGATACCCTCTTCTGCCGCTTGGGATAAATTTAAATATTTTATCCCTAAAGGTAATTTCCTCTTTTTGTTCGGCATCGAATTTCACGGCATAATAATGTTCATTAAGATAGCTGGCAATGGTAGTCTCTCTGAATGTTTTTTTGTCCATCACTTTGCACCATCCGCACCAATCGGTGTACACATCAATAAATATTTTTCGTTTCTCCGTTTTAGACTTATCAAGGGCATCTTCAAATGACATCCAGTTTACCTCTACGGCTTGTTCCTGTATTGCTACCTGCCTGTTGTCGATCACATACGCTCCTGAAAGCATTATAAGTAGAAACAGCGACATGGAAGAAATAAATAAATAGTGCTTTTTCATGGCAACAGATTAAAACAATTCAGTATAAATCTATATTAATAAACAAATAAATGCACTTAAATGGTTCGGTTATTTATACACAAAATTAGTAAAAAGTAACATTTAAAAAATTTTAATGCAAATTTACTGAAGAATACGCCAATTTGTGTGAGGATACACACCATATGACTGGATCGGATACAGAATGAATTAAATTGATATTTTCAGCAAATGCTAAGAAATAAAAATATCCTGCCGGTAACTTTAATTACACTGTATGTTGCTCCAACGCCTTACAGGCTCCATGAATATCGCCAATTACCAAACTTCGCCCTATAAATTTTACTTTTGGAGAAGCAAGAAACCACTCTCAGATTGGTCGCTATTGAGTTGGATGAAGTAATAGTATGTGCCATTTGCCAGCTCTCTTTCATTGCCTTCTGTAGCTATGCCTTCAAAAATATTATTCAAATTATTGTAACCCAGTATTCTAAAGACGAGATTTCCGATTTTGTCATAAATAAAAACCTCATTCCCGGTATAGAACTCGATGTTTATAATTTTGAGAAAATCATGCTTACCATCGCCATTCGGAGAGACTGCATTATATACCGTGATCGGGGGCGCTTCTTCTGCTGAAACGTTTACTACGAAAAACAGGACGCTGACGGTACATTCACCCTGCGTATCACAAACTTCTACTGAGACCTCGTCAGTGCCTGAAAAAGTTATACCGGTATAATCAATAATCAGATTGAAATTGGCATCGATACTTGCAACAGCGCCACTAATGGGCTGTGAAACGATTTGAAGTGTACTTAAATCTGCATTATTATTTATGTCACCAACAAGGGTCGAGAGGTCAAGGCTGACACTCAGGGTTCCCGGAGCCACTATGACAGGCTCGGAAGTAATGGTAGGCGGATCATTTGGAATGTCAATTGAAATAGAAGCGTTATCACAATTTCCACATTGATTACAAAGTTGAAAGTCAATAATATCAGCGCCAAGAACGCCTGAATTCGGGATGTATTCAATAGTACCATCAGCCAGAACTATGGCTGTACCTTTGATCGGGGCTGTGGTTATAATAGTGGTCAGGATGTCTCCTCCATTAATAGTGGCAAGGCTCTGCACATCAATTACAGCCGTTTCCCCTATTGACACTGTTTGGCTTGTGCCTGCAGCTGTTATCGGGAGATTTGCAGAAATTGTGACCACATCCGAGGAAGTACACAAACCCAGGCCATCAGTTATCGTCCACTGTAAGTCAACGGTACTGGTGGTGATATTGGAAATGGTGGAAAGCGGGTCATTAACATCAGTCAACACAGCACTGCCGGCTACCAGGCTCCAGGTACCAGTCTCCCCGACCTGGAGAGAATTACCGGCCATCACTGTATTATCAGAGCAAATACTCTGATCAGCTCCTGCGTCAGCCGTGGTAACTGTTATGTAGTTGATCTGCACCAGATCATTGGCCATGCAGGTACCTGTGCCATCGGCAATTTCCCAGCTAAATTCATTGAGTCCCGGAGTTAAACCCGTTACTGCTGACAACGGATCGTTTAGTGAAGCAAAAGTCCCGGTGCCCGTTACCACGGACCACTGCCCGGTTTCTCCCACCTGAGGTGCATTACCCCCCATCGTGGTGTTGTCTGTACATAAACTCTGATCGGACCCGGCATTAGCTGCAGTAGTTATAATATAATTTAGCTTTACTATATCGCTAATTGTGCAAGTGCCACCGGCATCAGTTATTTCCCATGCAAACTCGTTCAGGCCGGCAGTCAAACTACCTACTGCCGTAGCAGGATCCAATGCATCACTAAAAACGCCTGTACCGGATACTACGGTCCAGGTTGCCGTTTCCCCAATCTGCTGGGCAACAGCTGATAAGGTAGTATTGTCAACACATATATTTTGATCCACTCCCGCATCGGGAATACTAACAGCAATAAAGTCTATTTGAATAAAATCAGTTGATGAGCATGTACCGGAACCATCGGTGACCTCCCATTGAAATTCATTAATTCCGGCGGTGAGTCCAGTTACAGTTGAATTAGGGTCAGTGGAATCACTTAAGGTTCCGGATCCACTTACTATTGTCCATTGACCGGCTTCACCAATAGAAGGTGCTACTGCCGTAAAAATTGTGTTATTAATACAGACAGTCTGATCGCCGCCGGCATTCGCAGTTGAGACAACCAGGTACGTGATCCCGGCAATATCCGTTGTAGTGCATGTCCCTGATGGATCTGTGACTTCCCACTGAAACTCATTTAAACCGGAAGTGAGCCCTGTCACATTTGAAGCCGGATCAGTAGCAAGGCTGAATGTGCCCGTACCATTTAAAACAACCCATTGACCTGTTTCCCCGACTAATAAGGGTTGTGCAGCTAAGGTGGTATTATCAATGCAAATATTTTGATTGGCGCCTGCATTCGATGCCGGTAAGCCACCGACGTCCACTGTAACGAATTTGGAAGCCACACATCCTGCCCTGTTAATTTCAAGTGTTGCCGTGTATGTGCCTGCAGACGGATATGCAAAGGTTACATTTCCTGTGGTATTATCATCAATGGTTCCATCTGAATCAAAATCCCAGTTATAAATATCCCCAACCAGTACATTAGTTGAGAGATCTGTAAATGTAGTTGCATTTCCCTGGCATACTACATCCGCAGTGAAACCGGCGGTTGCTCCATCACAAACATCAAAAGTCACGGTGTTGGTTTTACTCCAGAATAAGTTGCTGTCTTGTACACGAAGAATCAAGTCATGATTTCCGAGTGTAAGTGGAGTGGTATCAATAATCAATGTTTCATCTATGGAGTTCTGAGGTGGGATAATGGCTTGTTGAGTGGCAAGACCAATACCCGGATCGGTATCAATGGCGTATTCATAGTTTATAATCAGTCTGCTTTCATCAACAAAAAATGACTTTGATTCTGCCTGTCCCCAATTACCATTTTCATCCTGAGCCCTGATAAAAATTACATGGAGGCCATTGGATAAGCTTCCAATTGGGATATTCTGGAGTATATTAATATCCACCGCTGGCGTTACAGCTATAAGAATACCATTCCCGTACCCGGGATCAGAATCAAAGTAGTACTCCATAGCTATTAGGTTATTCGGAATTGCGGCCGAAGAGAGATTGACGTAAAATGGTTTACTTTCAGAAAGACCCCATACTCCATTTTCATCCTGGGCCCGAACGGTGATAAGGTGGAACCCTTCAGACAGTAAGGAAGTAGGCACGTTTTCCAAAATATTCAAATTGGTAGCAGCTGTGATGGGAATATCCACACCCAGTCCCCTTCCCGGATCGGCATCTATGAAATACTCCATGGCCGCGATATTGTTCTGGGTTAGCGTAGATGAAAGACTCACGTAAAATGGCTTGCTTTCAATCAATCCCCAGACACCAAATTCATCTTCTGCACGAACGTTTAACACATGAAATCCTT
>JADFHN010000066.1 GCA_022567155.1 Bacteroidota bacterium | reverse complement strand
ATCTAATCTGCTTAACGAAATGTACATTTCGTCTTATGGCGGCCCCACCATCGGAGCAATTTATTATATTTCACTTACATTTGATGAATTGATGAACTGACATATCTGTCTCCTACTTGACAGACTGCTACAAAACAAATAGCTGCAAAAACAATGAGCGGTAGGATAAAAAAGGTGTCTATAATTATAGACACCTTCTTTTTATTTATGTAATTACTGTTTCTGTCTAATTAATCTTTGTGAATTCACCTTCATATGCGATCACATAAATATTGTCCGCGCCTAATGGTATGGTCAGATCTGCAGGTATTGGAAATCCGACAATTGTTCCACTTAATATATTACTTGTTAAATTAAATTGATTTAACACAATTGAAAGCGTTACCCCTAATGCTTCCGATACCACATTTAAGGACAGCGTTCCTGCAGTCTCATTTACTACCCATGTTCCACTGCTTATGGATGTTACAGTCTCGCTGTTACAAGAATACCATAACGAACCATCCTCCCGTAGTTCAATAGTGGTATTGGCAGGATCATTACAATCGATCAATCCATTAATGGCTCCGCTAATTATTGCAGTAATATCGTCGTTGGGATTGAAAGTTAGAACGATTGTGGGCGGATCAGCAACACCAGTAGGCGCGATGACATCAATAGACTCTGCGGTTATTCCGGACGTGCCCGCTGTTCCCAGATACGTGGCGCTTTTAAATTGATAATCACCAATTAACGGATCCACTACCACTTCATCATCATCATTACATGAAGTTACGAATACCAGTCCCGCAAGTACCGTAGCCATAAGGCTGAATTTCAAAAAGTAGTTAAATTGGGTTTTCATAAGTGCTTAATTTTAATTTCAATTTCAAAAATCAGTTAAATATTATTCTAAAAATAGCAATTCTCACATAAATTTATGAAAAAAATAGCTATATCCAAGAATATAGCCTTAATAACATTCTTCCATCATTGGTAACCGGAAGTTATTAATACACGATATAATCAGTTCGTATGCCCCTTAATATCAAGAATATACCTATTCAAATCCGGTTTAACACTCTCTTCTGTACACAATGTAAAAGCTTTTTTTGCGAAAACCAACGCTTCAGAGTTATTACCCTTGAATATACGCATATGGAAAATTTGAGATCATAAACCATCCTGCCGGGGTGCTTATATCTTCTTCAGATAATGATTTCATTCCTTCAATAGTAAGTTGTGCCGCGTCTTCCGGACTTACCGATATGAACAGCTCCAGGTATGCGGCCAGCTTTTGAATATTATCAGTATCGTCATAATAGGCTTTCTGAAAATCAGGAAATGCAGCGGCCTTTTCTGCAAAGCCAATCAATGCCCATTGATTAACAATTTCAAAATCTTATTAAAAATTACATCATGGATCAAAATTTCAGCTTCAGTTTCACGATTGACTTCGGTGAATTAAATTCTCCACTGCTATAATAATCATCCATGTCATTCATATTCTGGTTGGCAAAGTAGTTTTCGGGTTCTATATCAAGAGAAATATTCCAATTTTGTTTATTACTTAGTTTGGCCTCGAATTGAACTGAGAGATTTTCCTTTTTATACTTATTAAACATCACCTGATGCGTGAGCAAAGCCAGACCTGAGGGAAGACCGATATAAACTGCGGGAGATTCCGATTCGATAATCGCTACCAGCCCCAATCCAATAAGGCCTCCCCCGGCTGTTGCCAGATTGAGGGTACTCCCCTGTTTTTTAGAAAGGTGGACATTCCTGACTTGCCGCTGACCGAGAACCGTACCAAGAATCGAAGTAGCCGCTGGAATGATCATTGGCCATTCCGCATTTTCATTGTATCCATATTCCATATTGTACATTATTTCTGTAGCCACTGCAAGGCCAAGCCCGGTTGCTGTCAATGTCACGCTACCGATGGAATTTACATCACCACTGGAAAAATTATTGCTGATCGCCTGTTGATTTCCGATTAAAATTCCTGTTATACCCCCTGCTAACATCATACCTCCGTAAATCCTTGAACTTTTAGCATTTAAGGAAATTGCAGATGCTAAACCCACCCATCCACCAAGTATCCCGTAGTGTCGTAACATGGAAATGTGCCCGGCAGAAAGATTTCTTTTCATTTGATATTGAAACCCCATTTCTCCTAATGCGATACTTCCTAATGAAGATAATCCCAGGATGGTTTTATATCCATTATCACTGTTTTCATTTACAAGCAGAACACCAAGAGAAGCTCCATATCCTAATCCAAATAGCTTTCCGGTATTGCTCAACCTTACGGTATTTCTTGTTATGTTTTCATATCTGTCCGGCATGATGGATGGCCCTAACAGCCACAAACCACTTGTAACAAATGGTATGCCTACGGCGGCGGCGCTTTCTGTTTCCATAATTGCAACAAGTGTGGCGCCATACCAGAATCCATACGCACCATTTAAAAACCGGTCCCTGGGACGCCATTCAAATACACTTTCATCCCTGTCATCTCCAGCAATAAATGCGCCATCCCACTGTTCTTTATATTGCAGGTACCTTGATTTTTCTTCGTCAGCCATTCGTGTGTAATACGATTTTAAATAGACCTCATAATCCTTAAGATAAAGGGCTTCTGAAAGTGTAAGCGAATCGCCTTTCTCTCGTTTAAATTTCAGATTCCTATAGTTTTCCCTGTTTTGTTCCAGCCAATAACCTCTGGCTGAATAGATATTTGCTATCTCCTGGGAATAGGCTTGCAGGCTCAGAATAAGTAACAATCCCGAAATCAATATCAGAAAAATAAACGGTAACCGTTTAACTTTTTCAATCTGGGTCATTTTCCCTTGTTTCATCGTTTTCATGATAGTTGTCAGTAGGTGCTATGTGAAAATACGGCAGGAAATGAATATCTTAAAATTGAATATCTAACTGCATTGTAAGTAATTTGCATTTATTGCAAATCCTGGAATGGTTGTACGTGAAATAAATATTAAATCATTATCAATAGTGATTAGATTTTCAGTTTTGTATTTTTCCGTAAAAAAATAATATAATTTTAAAACCGGATAGAAACAATTTATTGTGTGCCCTGCTTCATGACCTTCATATCACTCCTTAAAAATTTTTATTACGTTTACCTTTTGTATTCTGATGGGGTGTACTGCGAAAAAAAACCATCCCAATATCATATTCATTCTGGTGGACGACCTCGGGTGGAACGATGTGGGGTATATGGGCAGTAAATTTTATGATACACCTAACATTGACCGGCTTGCGACCGAAGGGATGTATTTTACGTAAGCCTATGCAGCCGCAGCCATCTATTCGCCCACGCGTGCCTCCATTCTTACCGGCAGAATACCCGGCAAGAATCGGAATCACTGACTGGATCCGTGGCCGGTATTCCGGTGTGATGATACCTGAGGATAAGATAAACCCGTCCGGATACGAAGAACGCGCAGACTCAATTCCTTTATTAACACCTGTTAACCCCTGGTGGATGGAACACAACGAAATTACACTGGCAGAATTGATGAAAGAGGAAGGTTACACCACAGTACATATCGGCAAATGGCATCTTGGCCCTAAACCTTTGTCACCGCTTGAACAAGGATATGATCACAATTTCGGAGGTGAAGACTACGGGCAGCCTCCGATCTATTTTGATCCATACGAGCGAAACGGATTTAACATCGAGTCGCTTCCAGCCAGAAAATAAGGTGAATACCTGACGGACAGGGAATCGGATGAAGTAATCAGGTTTATCACTGAAAATGCATACAACCTTTTTTTTATGTCACTTTCACCTTACGCAGTACATACGCCTCTTATGGCCAAACCTGAATACATCCGAAAATTTGAATCCAGGCTGGAAGCTGTTCCTGCCATACCTCCCTGGTCCGAGGATGATGAGGTGGCTTCCCGCTTTCTTTCCAGGATTCCACTCGAACACCAAAAAAACCCGACTTATGCAGCCATGATAAAAAGTGTAGATGATGGCTTAGGCCGCATATTGCATACGCTGGATTCGCTTGGCATTGCAGATCAAACCATTCTGGTGTTTTTTTCCGATAATGGCGGCCACATCGTTTCAACCAGCAACGCCCCACTCAGACTTGGTAAAGGTCACCCGTATGAGGGAGGCATCCGGGTACCCCTTATATTCAGATGGCCGGGAAATATTCTAGCTGGCACGCAATCAGAGACAATGGTAATCAGTACTGATTTCTTCCCTACCCTGCTGAATCTTGTGGATTTAACTGTCCCTGATTCACTGCAGATAGATGGAACAGACCTTTCCCCTGTTCTTCGAGGTGAAAGTAACCTGCCACAGAGAAATACATTGTTCTGGCACTTGCCCCATTACTGGTGGGGTACAAAAGTGAGTCCATACAGCATTGTCAGGCAAGTTGACTGGAAACTGATCCGGTGGTATGAAACCGGAGTAGTTGATTATATAACCTGAAAGACGATCTGTCGGAATCGGATAACCTTGCTTCGGAGCAACCTGAAATTATCCGAAAACTTTCGGAGTCACCGGATAAATGGCTGAAAGATGTTAGCGCCCGCAGGCCGGCACCAAATCCTAAGGTGCACAATTGTGTGTTGTGATACCTGATGAGATCATGCCTGTAATGCGCATGATATTCTCATTATTATATTCGAATATGAAATAAACAAAAATATTTTTTTGTAAAGACCACGGCCAAATCGTATTTTCACGGCCATAATTAAAAAGTTATCATTTATGTATTATATCGCTTCGTATCACACACACAAATTAGTTATTACACTATTTATCCTGATTTATCTGGTTAAATTTATTCTTTTGATGTCGGGTAAACATAAAACCCTGGAGTCGTTTTCAGCCAGGATCAAAATTCCTGAAATTGTAGTCAGCAGTTTATTTCTGATAACGGGAGTTTCCCTCCTTTTTGAAACAGCCGAAATCAGTGGGTTGATGGTGGCGAAAATCATTGTGGTGGGGTTGTCCATCCCGGTAGCGATAAAGGCTTACAGAGGCAAAAACAAATTGCTGGCTGCTCTTTCTTTCCTAATGATCATCGGGGCTTACGGCATGGCTGAAATGAACAAATATATGATCATACATACCCAGGACCTTCCGTCGGACGTAGTAACTGATGCTTCTGATCCGGCCTACAGTATGGTAATTCATGGAAAAGCATTGTATGACACCCAGTGTATTAATTGTCATGGTGCTGACGGCACACTTCAAATGTCAGGAGCAAATAACCTTCGGCTAAGCAAAATGACTGAAGACCAGATCGTTGAGCGGATTAATACGGGTAAAATGACCATGCCGCCATACGACGATTTTTTTACAAATCATGAAAAGAAGGCCATCAGTGAGTATATTTTATCACTCCAGGATAATCAAGGCATCCAATCACAATAACGGAATCGGTTATATCCACTGTTGTTATCTGGCATAAAACAAAACAGTATATGGAAACGCATATGCTGATTGGTAAAATTATATTTAGCCTGGCTTAATCGTTTCAGCAAGCATAAGGTGCTAATCTGGTTTACCCGGGTAAGTTTTGTTTTCAAACTGTACAGATTCTTAATATCCGTTTAACGAAATATTTGTTAGTTGATCGAATTTTTATAGGTAAATTATTGGAAAAATGCTAATTTGATACCATATTTATAATCGAATAACAACCGTATAAAACCAACATCGCAATGAGAAATTTGATCCTGCTGACAATCATCATTTTATCATCACTGTCAACCATTTCCGGGCAAAACAGCAAACCGACTGATTCTGATAATTTAACCGGGCAATTCAAGTTTCTTCTGGAAAAAGCCGAAACCTACAATGACTACAAAGTTATTAAAGAAACCCGGCTTAATGAATTCTGGCGTGTAGTTGAAGATAGCGTGCAACAATTAGAAACCGATATTGCTGCTGCACAAAAAATCCTATCGGATCAGCATGCGCAAATTGAAAACCTTCAGCAGTCGATAAATGAAAAAGATGAATTACTGGCAACCACCGAATTTGCCATGGCACATATCCGTTTTTTAGGAATTAACTTTTCAAAAACGTCTTTTATTTTTATCAATGTTATTCTTATCGGAGGCCTCGTTGTGTTACTGGCTTTGGGCTTATTTCAATACAATAATAACCGCATAATCGCCCGGCAGAAAGTGTTGGATTATCAGCAGCTCGAAGAAGAATTTAACACCCTCAGAAGCCAGTCGCTTGAAAAGCAGATTAAACTAAAGCGTGAATTACAAACAGAAAGGAATCTGATTGAAGAAATGCGGAGCAAGCCAACGATCAACAAGAAAATACCAGCGTGAAGCTAGTCAAACAAAAACTGGATCCCGGAAGAAAGATTTCTTCCGGGATTTTTTTTATTTAAAATATCCTGATATATCTTTCAGCATACGTATCAAATCCTACGAACATGAAAATCCCAGCACTACTTTTCCTGACGGCCTCATTTGTGCATCTGATCATACCACCTGCATTTTCTCAACAAATTACGAAACCCGAAGATACAGAAGTATGGGATCCGGAACCCCCGGAGGTTGCACCCGGAGACTATACAACTGCCAGCGCCCCTTCTGATGCGATTATACTGTTTGATGGCTCCGGCCTGTCAGCATGGCAAAAACCACAGTTCAAAGCTGAAAGCGCAACAGTAGAAATAATTTCATATACGGTAAAAGGCATAGAACCCGACTACGAACACAAGCCCGCTGACTGGGATGTGATAGACGGCGAAATGGTAATAAAACAGCTAACAGGAGCCATTGAAACAAAACAGGCTTTTGGAGATATGCAATTACATATCGAATGGATGACGCCGTATGCAGAAGGTAAAAAAGGACAGGGCTACAGCAACAGCGGTATATTCCTTATGAATTTTTACGAAATTCAGGTATTGAATTCATACGAGAACAGGACCTACTCCAACGGGCAGGCAGGCAGCATTTATAAGCAACACATACCTCTGGTTAATGCGTGCCGGAAACCCGGAGATTGGCAGGTCTATGATATTATTTTCAAAGCACCTGTATTTGATGAGGAAGGTTCATTGAAAAGTCCTGCGAGAATTACTGCATTCCACAATGGTGTTCTTATACACAATAATGTTAAACTCAAAGGTCCGACCGTTTACATAGGTACACCCAAATATGTGGCACATCCCGCTAAACTTCCACTCAGGTTGCAGGATCATGGAGATCCTGTGAGATACCGGAACATCTGGGTAAGAGAACTGTAGTGGCCGGTTTTGAAATCAGATAAGATAGTGCCGTATTATTTACTTTAACAAGAAATCATAATAGTAGCGCCTGATAAAAAATACAAATAATTGGATGCCATATGTTTAACGCCTTTTGGTGGGGAAGTCAGGAGATATTTTTACCTCATTCTTCAGGCGGATAATAAATATTCAATACATTTGACTTTAGCCATTACAGGAAATTTATCCAGTAAAGATTGACGAATAATGGTGATTAGAATAGATAAAGAAAAGACAATAATAATCAACTCATTTTGAAAAAAAACGTAAATATTTTGGTGCTTTGCACCGGAAACTCATGCCGCAGTCAGATGGCTGAAGGGTATCTGCGTAAATTCGGTCAGGAAGAAATTGAGGTTTACAGTGCCGGTATTGAAACCCATGGCCTCAACCCCCTGGCTGTGAAAGTAATGGCAGAGGACGGGCTGGATATTTCCAGGCATACTTCCAATCATGTAGATGAATACGCGAATATTGATTTTGACTACATCATCACAGTGTGCGATCATGCCCGGGAAAATTGCCCGTATATTCCTGGCAAAGCCACCCGATTTCATCACAATTTTCCGGATCCTGCGAAAGCTTCAGGTTCAGAGGAGGAAATCCTGGAAGAATTCAGAAAAGTGCGGGACATGATCATGCAATACATCTCTGATTTCATTCAGAACATCGAATCCAATCGCTCAGGAGTGTAGCCTGCTCACAGGGCTGGAATATCAAAATGCGCCGTCCTCATCTCACATTCATTCTGCAAACAGCGATGGGATTTTAAATTATCTTACCGATGACAACCAGAAAAATTACATTATTTATACCTTTATTAGGCACTTTCAGACTCGCATTGGACATGTGCCTTAACCGGGTTTCAATATTCACCTGAAAATCAGTAAAATGTCTGCTTAAGCCCAGCACAAGATTGTCTGAAAATATAAATTTCCCGCATTGCCAAATACCATTCTCCCCATTTGGAAAATCAGCGGAAATGTAATGCGGGCCGGTGCTGGTCTGCCAATATTTATTTACGAAGTTTACCGGATGCGTAAACCGGAATCCGGCATTCAACCCGTACTCGCAATCATTTCATAGGATTTTACCAAGCGTATTGACACGGTTGAACTGTGGCTCAAACACAAGTTGCATTTGAAAAAACTAGTGTTTAGCTTTTCCAATATCAAGGGGTATGTGTATGATAAATAGTTGTGCAATGTGTCGATCATTATGTGATAAAGTTCCTAAGGTATTTCCATATTTAAAAAGTATGTCAGAAGGGTGAATTCTCAGCTTTTAAGCCTGAATGTTTGAATTTATAAATAAAATTTCAAAACTAAATGTAGTGACGAGTACAATGAGAAATTGGACTTTTTTCATTATAGATTATTTTAATGTTTAAACACAGGATTATGACAGGAAAGTCCATTGCCATCATCCATTTTTATCATATCTTACCCGGATATGGCAGCCCGTCCTGTTTTTTTAAGCCGTTTTGCAACAATCATGACCATGATAGGGGTTTCCGTGGGGCTGGGAAATGTCTGGCGCTTTCCGTATATGATGGGCAAATACGGTGGCAGCGCTTTTCTTTTTACCTATATTTTGTTTACAGTCCTGTTTGCCATGCCTGCCTTGATGGCCGAATGGGCGTTGGGGAGAGAAACCCGCAAAGGACCACTCGGATCATTTTACCTGGTATTCGGAAATCGGTTTGGCAAGGCCGTTGGCATGCTGCTTCTTTTCACTGTAGTCGTTGCTGATTCGTATTATCTGGTAGTCATTGCAAATGTCGGGTTTACTGCTGCTTTTTCACTCCTGAAGGGATTTGCAGGTACAAACATGGAGATTTATCATGATCTGCTGGCATCAGGTTCACTTCAGTATCTGATTTCACTTTTGGTCCTTGTTATCAGCCTTTTTGTTATTTCCAGGGGGCTGAACAAGGGTATTGCAGGTGCAAGTAAAATTTTTGTGCCGTTTTTTATGTTCATTATGGCAGGCCTTATCATCTATGTATTGACCATCCCCGGCACCCCCGGTTATCTGATTAAATTTCTGAAACCGGATATAACGGCTTTTAACAGGGAAGTGATCTTTGCTGCATTAGGACAATCCTTTTTCTCACTCGGTCTCGGCGGAACCTTTATGCTTATGTACGGCAGTTATATGAGGAATAATGAGGACATTCCGACCGGGGCTTTTTTGACCAGTTTTGGCGATATGGGAGCTGCATTAATGGCATCCCTTTTCATTGTTCCCGCCATTTTATATTTCGGACTTGATATGGCCTCCGGCCCCGGTTTAATATTCGATGTATTTCCTGAGTTATTCAACAAGATGCCAATGGGTAACTGGCTCGGCGGCATTTTCCTTCTGGGCCTGACCATGGTGGCTTTCCTTTCAAACCTGGCTGCGCTTGAAGTAATTGCAGGAAGTTTTAATGAGTTAGGATCTATCAATCTTACAAGAAAACGCATTATTATCGGACTTGGAGTTGTAGAAGCATTATTAATGATACCAAGCTCCTTTTATCCGGATATCATCGGATACCTAGACCTCATATTTGGTTCAGGCATGCAAATGTTCGGAAGTTTGCTGGCCATTGTAGGATTGACATGGGGATTATCAAAGAAAAAGGTGATGTTTCAAATTTTTGGTGATGCGAACAAATTACAGAGCCGACTATTTTATTACTGGATAAGATGGGTTGTTCCCATTGCACTTTTACTAATTCTTATAAGTTATATATTGGGGTAATACCGTAAATTGTAACCGTTATTGTTGCTGTAATATGATGAAAAATGGAAAATGATAAAAAACATGGCATCGACGCCATCAACCAGGAATTCAGTAAATATGAACAGGTAAAAAAAGATCAGGCCTACCATTTGGTTGAAAAAGAAGGCGAAGACCGGTTTGATGAGGAATATGAAATAAAAACGTGCGACATCGGCAATTTTTTTAACGGAGGAAAAAAAGGGAAAGCGCAATTCGCCCGTGAACTGGGAGAAGCGATGGAAGGTATTGGTTTTGTTGTGCTGAAAGGCCACGGTATCGATCCGGCCATTTATGAACAAGCCGAAGCTAAAGTGGTTGAACTCTTTGAAAAAATACCATTGGAAGAACGCATGAAATACCTTGCGCAACGGCAGGGATCGGTGAATCAGGGCTATTTTCCGATGAACGAAACCACCATCATTCACCCAGATCTTGTGGAAGGCTGGGTATTTTGCCGGCGCGCATTCAATCTCAACAATGATCCGGGTTACCGGGAAGAAAAATTCTGGCCGGCGGGTGGTTTTGAGGCGTTTTTCAGAAAAATAGTGCTGGAGCATGAAAAACTATTTCTGCCCATCATGCAAAGTATATTACAATACCTTGGATGCGACCCACACCTTTACGATCAGAAACTTACAGTAACGAATTTCGGGTTTCGTTTAAATTATTACCCTCCGCTAAAAGAAGAAGATATCGCCCTGGGCGCAGGCCGCATGCTGGGGCATGAAGATGTTGATTTGTTTACTCTCCTTCCTTCCCAGTCGGTAGATGGCCTGCAGGTGCTGAACCGTGAAAACATGAAGTGGATACGGCTGAATCCTCCGGAAGGAACCATCATCCTCAATACAGGCGACTACATGCAGCGCATAACGAACGACCGGCTTCCAAGTACCACACACCGGGTAAGTAAACCAAAGAACAAGCAGTTATACGGCAAACCACGGATCACATTCCCCATGGCCGTGTATGTATGGGAAAAAGAAATCCTCGAGGTGCTTCCCTGCTGTGGCATACCCAAATACGAGCCCATCGAGGCAGAGACATTCCACACTCGAATTACAAGCAAGTATTATGGGGATGAATATGCGGAAAAATAAACTGCCGATGGGTTTCCCGACTTATTATTCGTTATTCGTTCTCTTTTATTTACTTATTTAGAGTTTTAGATTTACTTGATTTTTGTAATTTGACGTGATGGATCCTTGTGCAGTTTTCAGGATATTGTGAAACAGTTGGAAGAGAAAAATGCACGAATGAGAAAAAGTGTTTTGGAGCAGGGATACTTTGATTAATGTCTTGTATAATCAACCCACCAAATTGTCAAAGAATCCGGACGAATGAGGGTTTACCGACTAAAATTATTTTAAATTTTGTCTATCTTGTAAAATGGCCTCAATTCATCAATTAGCAGCAATAATATCTACCGACATTGCAGGATATTCCACCCAGATGCAGAAATGATTAAAAAGCTCTGGAAAAGGTGAGAAAGAGCAAAGATATCCGGAAAAATGCTTGTTAATAGAATATACAGGCAAGCGCAATGGCGAAGTAAACCAGCAGGGAGATAAAATATCGGACTTTACGCAATTATGCTATTTATCAGCAGCAAATATGATATGATTTATTTTAAATTTCGATATTCAAGATCTTCGATGGAGTATCCAAAGCCACTTGCCAATATTCATCACCGGAACGCTAACTTGCTGTTAAAATGTTTAATTTTGAGGCTTTGAATATGATGGGTTTATGAAAAAGATTGCATTTGCAATAACCGGCATTTTATTGATTGCCTGCTCAAGTAATTCTCCGGAAGAAATTATAGATTGTTCTTTTTCCGACCTGGCCATCGAGGTAATGGCGGTGAAATTTGAAGACTGTGGACACACAAATGGTGAAATCACCGTTGTGGCGACAGGTGGTACAGAACCCTACACGTACAGTCTAAATGATGCACTCCCCCAAAACATACCAATATTTAAAAACCTGGTAACGGGTTTTTATGACATTATGATTAAGGATGTTCATGGGTGTTCCGTAATGACTTCAACCCTGATTGGAAGTAAAGAAACCCTTACAGCTCATGTGGAAATTATCCCTTCAGGATGTGGCACAGATAAAGGCACAATTACCACTTTAGCTAATCACGGTAAAGAGCCTTATAAATATCAGTTGGGTGAAAATAGTCCATATCAGGATTCTCCTTTTTTTGAAGGCTTGTTAAGTGGTGAATACAGTGTATGGATCGGGGATGCGAACGACTGCCTTATTGGAATATTCTTTTATGTTCCAACCGGGATTTCTTTTGATGAAACAATTTCACCAATTATCAGTACAACCTGCGCCACTGCTGCCTGTCATGGGGGTACGCAGCCTCCGGATTTCAGGGTGTTTGATAATATACAGAATAATGCAGCAAGAATTAAAGAGCTTACTCAAAGTCGTGTCATGCCGCGGGAAGGTTCATTGACAGCTGAGGAGATAAATCTGATTGCATGTTGGGTCGATGATGGTGCTCCTGATAATTAATACCATGATTTTAAACTATTTTGAAGGGACGATGCGATTGAGGAATATTCTGGGAACGCTGGTGTTGATACTGGCAATCATACAAGTTTCAATTGGGCAACATTCGGTAGCAAGAAAGTGGAATGAAGTATTACTGGAAGGAATCCGGAATGATTTTGCCCGTCCGACCATACATGCCCGTAATCTATTTCAAATTTCCGCTGCCATGTATGATGCATGGGCAGTTTATGACAATTCTTCCGCTACATGGCTGCTGGGAAAATGGCACAGAGAATACTATTGCCCGTTTGAAGGGATCACTATTCCTTCGGATGTTCAGGCGGCAAGAGAAGAAGCCATTAGCTTTGCTGCCTACCGTATGATCATGCACCGGTTTAATGAGTCTCCCGGAAGGCAATATATCCAGGGGTTGGCAAATGATCTTATGGATGAATTGGGATATGAAATTTCCAGCGAATCCACCGATTACTCTGTTGGATTTCCTGCAGCCCTGGGTAATTACATAGCGCAATCCATGATTGAATTTGGTTTGCAGGATGGTTCAAATGAAGAAGGATCGTATAAGAATCTATTTTATGAACCGGTAAATCCTCCACTCACCCCAACGGATGATGGAAATCCCTTTATCATCAATGATAACCGGTGGCAACCGCTTTTCATAGAAACATTTATTGATCAATCCGGTAATCCAATTCCTATGGGATTAATTGATTTTCTCAGTCCCGAGTGGGGACATGTAATCCCCTTTTCTTTAAAACCTGTTGATGTTACGATTTATGAAAAAGACAGTACAGAATACTGGGTTTACCACGACCCTGGGGTGCCTCCCTATATTGAAGCCAGTGGAGAGGGTATGACCTCAGAGTATCAATGGGGATTTGCACTGGTTTCACAATGGTCATCACATCTAGATCCTACGGATGGAGTGATGTGGGATATTTCTCCCGCGTCGATAGGTAATGTCCAGAATTTTCCTTCAACTATCGAAGGTTACAGGAATTTTTACGATGCCCTGGAAGGCGGTGATACAGGGATGGGACATGACCTGAATCCACACACGGGCAAACCCTATGAACCACAAATTGTTCCAAGAGGAGATTACGGACGTGTTCTTGCCGAATTCTGGGCAGATGGACCTGATTCTGAGACTCCACCGGGGCATTGGTTCACCATAATAAATTGGGTGAATGACCGTCCTGAACTTGAGAAAAAATTCCGGGGAGAAGGTGATATTCTTGATGATCTCGAATGGGATATAAAAGCCTACTTCATTCTTGGTGGCACGATGCATGATGTCGCTATTACCGCCTGGGGTATCAAAGGATGGTACGATTATATTCGACCAATATCAGCTATCAGGGCAATGGCGGACAGGGGGCAGTCCTCGAATCCGGATGGTCCGAATTATGCACCCGATGGAATACCGCTTACCGAAGGTTATATTGAACTTGTTACCGAAAGTGATCCTCTTGCTGGAGAGGGTGGTAAAAATACTGGTAAGATCAAGCTGCTGGCATGGAAAGGTCCGGAATATATAGATGATCCAACTACAGATTATGCCGGTGTGGACTGGATCCTTGCCGAGAGATGGTGGCCTTATCAACGTCCTTCCTTTGTGACCCCTCCTTTTGCCGGATATATTTCAGGTCATTCGACCTTTTCCAGAGCCGCTGCCGAAGTATTGACGTTATTAACCGGAGATGAATATTTTCCCGGGGGAATGGGTGAATTTATTGCCAGGAAAAATCAATTCCTGGTGTTTGAAGAGGGTCCAAGTATGGATATCACACTCCAGTGGGCCACCTACCAGGATGCTTCAGATCAGTGCAGTCTTTCAAGAATTTGGGGTGGCATCCATCCCCCGGCCGATGATATTCCCGGTCGCATCATTGGAGCTAAAATTGGGAAAAGTGCATTTGTATATGCTGAGAAGTATTTCCTGGGGTTAATTACGGATGTTTATGACTACACTACCGAGCCACAATGGACTGTTTACCCGAACCCGGTTCAAGCGGGGAATGATTTCACAGTAATTTCACATTTCCCGTCACAATCCTTTTCGGTAGAAATTTTTAATGCCCAGGGAAAACGAATTCGTCAATTACAATCGACTCAAGCTCAAATCACAATATCAACATCAGGGTTAATTCCAGGTATTTACCTGATCAGACAAAAATTATTTGATGGAATTCATACCAATAAACTGATTGTACTATAGCAATGCAAAACGGGTTAATCCAGAAAAATCGGTGTTTTCAAATACGCTGCCAGGTTAACCAAATCATCATCGCCTATTACTATGATTTTCGGTCATAAGGGATTTGTGTTATTTACATACGGTCTAAGGAAGAACATATTACTCCCGACCATGGCCGGCGCTGCCGATCGTTGTATTATACCCGAACATCCTTTCGAAATCGAACATTTGACCGATTTGATGATGTCCGATCGTAACAAGAATCCCAGTAATTATGCGGTTGTTCTGGTGTCAGAGGGAGCCACCATGGCCAGTCATTCTGAGATGTCATTTGAGGGCGAAGAAGTGGACATGTTCGGTCATAAAAATTGGGAGGAATTGGTGATAAAGTCGCCAACGATTTAAAAGTCCTTTCTCCAAAGTATAATAATGGCAGACCAGTTTCGGTTGTTAACCAAAGGTTGTCCTACCTTGTAAGATGTGGAGAACCTGATGCATTTGATTCTATCGTGCCAATGGCATTCGGAAACATAGCCCTTGATCTTATTCTAGGAAATACAACCGGTCGGTTAATAAGTTTACGAAATGGTATTTATGACCACGTAACTTTGGATATCATTACAGGTAGAAGTAAAGTGATTGATGTCCCAAAATATTATGATGTAGAACGTATGCGACCAAAATATGAATCATTTATAAAACAGCCCATGTTCATTATGACGGGCGATGACTGACATCACTTTATTCGCCTTCGGAAAGCTGCACAGAGCAAGGTGTGGAGCTTCAGCAATGCAAAGTAGCTACATCCGTCTCAAACCACAGAAGTAACTGAAAGCATTAACCCCGTTTATTTCTCATGATAATCATTGGGAGCAGATGAAAAAAATTGATCACTATTTGTATCTATTCATTTTAATCATCCTCTCTTCAAATTGTTCTTCACAATATGAAGAACAGGGATATATTCTTACAGTTACAGGTAAAATGGCAACTGATGAAATGGGTATGACTTTGACGCACGAGCATGTTGTCACTAATTTTAGTGGCGCGGACAAAATAGCATAACCCCAGTATGATGAGGATTATGTTATAAATATTATTTTACCTCATCTTAAGGAATTAAAAAAGAAAGGAATCAATACCATCTTTGAATGTACACCGGATTATATTGGAAGAGATGTAGAACTACTGAAAAAACTATCTGAATTGTCGGGGATAAATATTGTCACCAATACCGGGTATTATGCTGCTGCGAATAAAAAATATTTGCCTGCACATGTTTATTCAGAAAGTAAAGAAACAATTGCTAAAAGGTGGGAAAAAGAGTGGGAAGAAGGCATCGATGGAACGGGTATCAGGCCCGGTTTTATCAAATTGGGTACAGGAGAAGGGGAATTGGATTCTATAGAAACAAAACTCTTGAAAGCCGCTGTGATAGTAAGTAAGAATACGGGATTAACAATCGCCATTCATACAGGTGATGGAGAAGCAGCATTTTCAGAATATGACATCATTGTAAAGGAAGGTTGGAAAGGAAATAAGATGATATGGGTGCATGCTCAAAACGGCAGTGATGAGGAAAGAATTGCATTAGCTAAAAAAGGTGTCTGGATAAGTCTGGATGGTATCAGTGAATTGCGAATGGAAGCATTTTTGACCATGGTAAAATTTATGAAAGAAAGTAATTTACTATCAAAATTGTTGATTTCGCACGATGATGGCTGGAGTGTGATAAACAACAGTGGGAATGTTGAGTTAATTCTTTTTGAAAATGGCAATACAAAACCTTACAATACAATCATCATTAAATTCATTGATGAGTTATATAAAACAGGTTTCACTAAGGAAGAAATTAATAGGTTATTAATTGAAAATCCAAAGAACGCAATGGCCATAAGAAAACGAGTATTATATTGCGAAGGAAAAAACCCGGATTGATTATTCATCTACCTTCATGTTCAGGATCTTGAAATAAATAGAAAACAGGTGTTTCCCTTTCTATTATTCTGATAGAATTCAAAGAATATTAAAATTTGTAAGATTTAAATATGATGTGGTTATATTTAGCCAATCAGTTTAACCTCAACTAACTAATGTTGCGAGAACGGATCAAATACACTTTCGACAATATAATGTCAAAGGGGACCATTTCGGCCATTCTATTGCTACTCTTGGTATCATTCATTATGGTTGTATTCATCGCTACTTCAATTTCACTGATGAATATTTATCCTGAAGGTGAAAAGGATATTAATTTCTTTGAAGCAGTTTGGATTAGTATGACAAGGACACTTGATCCAGGGACCATGGGTGAAGATTCCGGATGGGCTTTTCGTGCGCTGATGTTTCTTGCTACAGCATATGGAATCTTAATGGTCAGTACATTTATTGGTTTAGTGAGCAATGGTATTCTTACCAAAATTGTTGAGCTACGAAAAGGAAGAAGTCGCGTTTTAGAAAAAGACCACATTCTGATTCTGGGATGGTCCAGTAAAATATTTACCATTATAAGTGAACTCATCATTGCTAATGAAAACCAGAAAAGTCCCATCATTGTTATTCTGGCTGATAAGGATAAGGTTGAGATGGAAGATGAATTAAAAGAAAAAATTCCGAAACGAAAGAATACAAGAATTATATGTAGGTCAGGGGACCCTATTGATATCAATGATCTTAAGATCGGAAATCCTCACTTCACAAAATCAATAATTTTACTTGACAACCACAAAAAAGATTCCGATGCCGAAATTATTAAAGTAATACTTGCCCTTATTTCCAACAGAAAAGAGAGGGTTACCCCCTACCATATTACTGCTGAAATTGAAAGTAAAAAGAATCTGGATGTTGCAAAAATGGTTGGAAAAGAGGAGGTAGAATTAATCTTAGCAGATGAGTTTATTTCCAGGATAATGGTTCAGACGAGTCGTCAATCAGGGTTGAGTATCGTATATACCGATTTGCTAGACTTTGTAGGGGATGAAATATATTTTCAGGAAGAACCTAAGCTTGTCGGAAAGACTTTTAAAGAAGCATTATTTCTATTCGATACCTCTTCACTTATAGGTATTCAAACAGATGACAATATAATTTTAAATCCACCTTTAGATACCATCATTGAAAAAGGAACAAAAGTGATTGCTATAAGCGAAGATGATGATACAGTTGTCTTGTCAAACAAGAAATTTTACATTAATAAGAATGTAATACTAAATGAAGATTATCCCGGATTGGCTCATGGCAAAATACTGATACTTGGCTGGAATCGCAAAGCTAAAATAATCATCCGCGAGCTTGCCAGTTACTCCTCCTCAATACCTACAATAATGGTTGTGGCAGAACTTGATAATATGCAGGATACGATTGCAAACCTCAACAAGGATTTCCCCGCCACGCAGATTGAATACCAGGTTGCCGACACCACCGACCGGGAAGTACTGGAAAATCTGGAAATAAATGATTATGAACACTTGATTTTACTTAGTTACCAGGACAATTATAAAACACAGCAGGCTGATGCTAAAACGTTGATTACCTTGCTACATTTGAGAAATATAGGAGAAAAATGGGGAATGGTCTTAAATATTGTCAGTGAAATGCTCGATGTGAAAAATAGAGATCTGGCGAGTGTGACCAATGCAGATGATTTTATCGTAAGCGATGATATCATTTCGATGATTATCAGTCAGGTTTCGGAGAATAAATACATGATGCAAATATTTGAACAGCTGTTTAAAGCAGAAGGAAATGAAATTTATCTTAAACCAGCTATTGGGTACATTGAACCTGATAAGGAGATTGATTTTTATACGGTTTTAGCTTCGGCAATTAACAAAAATGAAATTGCTATCGGGTATCGACTCATAGAGCATCAAAGAGATAAAAGCATGAATTATGGTATCTTTTTGAATCCAGTTAAGTCAGAGAAATTTTCTCTGTCTTCCATCGACTTTGTAATTGTATTATCAGCAAATTAGTTCGAATTGGTTACAAAATACATATTTTTTTCTCCTGCTCCTTTAACTGAAATTTTTCCCCTGTACTCACATTCAAAGATGTCTTTTACCAGAAGGTATGTAGCTTCAGATACATTTACTTTTCCCACCTCGCCAGAAGATTCCATTCTGCTGGCAATGTTTACGGTATCTCCCCAAATGTCGTATGCATATTTTTTACTTCCCACTACACCTGCTACAATAGGCCCTGTATGAATACCAACACGCAATTCCCAAGGTCCCAAGCCATCTGCTTTCCTTTTCTCATTTTTCCTGGCAATATATTTTTGAATAGCTAAACCGGCTTCAACTGCGTCAATAGCATGCGTTGTATTTGCCGATGGTATGCCCCCGGCACACATGTAGGCGTCACCAATAGTTTTTATTTTTTCGAGATTATGCTTGCCAATGATATCGTCAAATTCATTGAAATATGAGTTTAGTTCGGCAATTAGTTCATATGGCAATAAGCCTGATGAAATTTGCGTAAACCCTTTAAAGTCAGTAAACAAAACTGTGGCGCTCTCATAATTTTGCGGTGTAGCATATCCTTCGTGCTGAAGCTCTTTGGCCACTTCCGCAGGTAAGATATTTAACAGCAAGCCCTCGATTTCTTCGTTTTGTTTATCGAGAAGTTTATTGGTTTTTACTTTGTTTCGATAATTACGATAAATAACAAAGGCAATTATTAAAATTAATATGAATCCACCAAAAGAAGTGTTCCTCAGGATTTTCTCCTTTTGTAAATTGGCTTCTTGCAGAGCCTGCTCCTTTGTTAACAGATCAATCTCACCTTTTTGCTGTTCATTTTCGAAATTGGCATGTATCAAATCGAGCTTTTTCTGGTTGGCTGTGTAAAACAAGGTATCCTTAATGGCCGTAAGTAGTTCCTGATATTTAAAGGCATTTCGAAAATCAGAAACATCAGCATAAGTTGATGCTAAGCCTTGAAAAATATCTCGCATTTCTTCCTTCAAGCCTGCTTCCTGGGCTAGTATATTTGCTTCGTTATAAGATCTGAGCGCCAAATCATTCTTGCCCTGCATACTATAAGTTTCGGCAATACTTAACAGAGATTTTACCACATCTACCTTGGCATCAAAGTTTCTGGCGAGGATCAATGCCTCTTGCTGATTCTTTAAAGCTTGATCATATTCGCCTCTTTTAGCGTAAACCCTGCCAATATAATTCATCGTATATGGCTCATCCGCACTTTCTTTAAAAGTTTCCAACGCCTTGTTTAAGTAATATAAAGCCGTATGATAATCACCCTTTAAATAGAAAACTACTCCAAGGTTTACCTTCAGACGAGAATTCGATCTTTTATCATCAAGGGCTTCAAACATAGCCAGCGATTCAAGATAATAATCCCGGGAT
>JADFHN010000136.1 GCA_022567155.1 Bacteroidota bacterium | reverse complement strand
CCGTTGTACGCAAGCTAGAAGATGGAGAATAAAGATTTAACCAAATTAAGGAATTGGAAAATAATATTCCTAAAAGGCACTTCGTTTAGCCAAAACACCCATAATAATTAGTCTATTTTTAACACCAATTCGTTTTTTACTTGAACTCGCTGGTCTACCCGAAAACGTTATTTTCATTATGGGACAAGCAAATCCAGCCTTCCATTAAACTAAACTTATTTATAACTTACGCGTAAATACTTTGTTATGCCCGAACAAACCCACCGCCATGCTGCCATAATGTTTACCGACATTGTCGGTTACACAACTTTGATGGGATCAGATGAAGACAAAGCGTTTGAGGTTCTGAAGAAAAATCAGGATATACATAACGAACTGATCCAACAGTTTAAAGGTAAACTCATCAAGGAAATGGGTGATGGTATGTTGATCAGCTTTGATCTGGCATCAGATGCGGTGCGTTGTGCGATTGAAATACAGAAAGCCTGTAAAGAACAGGATATCCCATTAAAGATTGGGGTCAACTCTGGCGAAATGGTTTTTGCTGGAGCAGATGTATTGGGTGATGGTGTAAATATCGCTTCCAGACTACAGGATAATGCACAGGAAGGTGGTATAGTTATTTCTGGTAAAGTCTATTCTGATATTAAGAATAAAGCGGGAATTTATACAAAGTTTATTGGTGATAAAAAGCTGAAGAACGTGGATGAACCTGTGAAGGTGTATGAGGTCTTGTACCAGGGAGAGGAAGGACAGGAAATAGCAAAAAAAGAGTCAAAGAAAGTCAGTGGCAAGTACCTGTTTTACTTAGGTGGGATTGTAATTGTTATTGCTGCCATTCTTATTTGGAATTATTTACCAATAAGTTCCAAATCAGCTTTCATCGATAAAGAGAAGTCCATTGCTGTTATGCCATTCGATAACGAAAGTGCTGATAAAGAAAATGAATATTTTGTGAATGGTATGATGGAAGACATACGAAATAACCTTTCCAAGATTGGTGACTTACGTGTTATTTCTAAAACCTCCACAGAAAAATACAGGGTAACAACTCTACTTACAAGTGAAATCGCTGAAGAACTGGGTGTTAATTACCTACTGGAAGGCACAGTTCAAAAACAGGGCAATCTGGTTAAAATTCATGCCCAATTAATAGATACTAAAACAGACGATCATATCTGGACAGAGACATATCAGAGAGACATTAGCGAAGTATTTAAAGTTCAAACTGAAATTGCCCAATCTATAGCTAATGAACTGTATGCTGTCATTACACCAGCAGAACTAGAAATTATTGAAACAATTCCAACCACAAACCTCACAGCTTATGATTTTTTCCTGAGAGCAAGGGATGAACATATGATGTACTGGCAAGATTATAGCAATAGGAATGCTTTGGAACAAGCCATAACGCTTTATCGTAGAGCGCTGGAATATGATTCAACCTATGCCCAGGCATATACAGGTCTTGCCTTGGCATATAGGGATACTCATTTCTTGGAAACAATTCAGGAAGATGATTTTTTAGATTCTGTTTTAATTTTAGCGAACAAGGCGCTTTCCTTTGATAATCAACTTGATGAAGCATATTTCGTAAGAGGGTATTATTATGCAATTGCAAAAAGTGAATTTGAAAAGGCATTAATTGACTTTGAAAAAGCACTGCAAATTAATCCCAATTATTCCTGGGCTTATTTGGAGAAAGGGAGATTATATACCCTCCAATATAATAACTATGTGGAAGGCATAAAAAATTACCATATGGCAGCCAGTCTGGATCATAGCAAGGCATTACCAAGTATTTTAAGAACTTTAAGTGGGGCATATTCAGCCGTTGGATTTGATAATAAATATATATATTACCAAAAAGAAGCATTGATATTAGATAATGATTCAGCAGCGTATTTTCGGGCATTGGGACACATAGAAACTACTAAAGGTAATTTTGAAGTTGGATTAGAATTATATAAGAAAAGTCATGCCTATTATTTAACTCAACCCTTTGATTTAAGTCAATACTGGGTAATTCTTAATTTAGTTAGAAATAATATCTTACTTAAAAATTATGAGGAAGCGTATGACTATTCCTTAAAATTTATTGAAGTAGTGGATTCTGTACTAGTACGAATCTCAGGCAGTATGCCTCTCATAGGATATGCATTCTGGCAGGTAGGAAAACAAGATGAAGCGAAATATTATTTTAACGAACAAATCAGACACAGTCTGGAAAACATCAGACTTAATAGGATGATTTTTGGTTCTGATCATGATGTACTGGCACAAGTGTATTCAATTTTAGGAGAGAAAGAAAAAGCATATCATTATTTGGATGAATTTAATAAAAAGAGTTTTTTTTCCATTTGGTCAATAGACGATGTAAAACGCAATCCTATGTTCAATAGCTTGAGAGATGACGAAAGGTTTCAACAGATTATGCAAAGTATGGAAGCCAAATACCAGAGAGAACATGAGAGGGTAAGAGATTGGCTGGAAGAAGAAGGAATGTTGTAAAATTCAGTAACTACCTCTATGGTTTATTTCATATAGTTCAGGTTGAGTGGGCATGGTTTATTTAAATATCGGCGAATACCAGAAATCGATTGAAATCCTTGAGGAAGGCTTGAAAATAGCTGATCAAAGGATACCCTTTATGCTTTCCAATTTGTCCTTGGCTTACTTCAATTCAGGCCAACAACAAAAATCCGAAGACATCTTGGCGGAACTTGAAAATTTGTATATCGACGGTAACCAGGGAAGTCCGGCATTCTTTGCTGCTCAGATTTACTGGGGAATAAAATTATTTAACGAAAAGCGACCATACCTTCTCCTACTCTTGAGCTTAATTATATTTTCACCGGTTTCGAGACTTACAGTGGTCGTTGCTTGGTGGATTGATACTAGATGGGAAATAGGAACTCATTATAGCTTGCATTTTGATAGTTTTGCACAAGCAGCATTTCAACAAGTGGTTTACGGTTCTCTAATTCAAATTATCCCTGGTTTTTTGTTGGGGTCGTTGACAATCGCCATCATGCAATACAGGAAACCTGTAATAAGATAAACTAATAATATAAAGAATTGATGAATTTAATTAATGAAAATCCAGCGTACAACAAAACCTAAACTGCATTGAAACGCAGTTTAGCCCAAACGTTAGCGATAATTATGAAAAATAAACTCATAGACATGAATAAAATTGTATTCTTTCTCTTAATGGTTGTTGCAGCACATCATTCTTGGGCCCAAGAAATTGCCGGAGAAGAAGGCCAGAACGAGAAACCAGCTCCCACTTATGTCGACCTTAGCTACGGCCCTCACGAACGTCAAGTGTTCGACATCTGGCTAACTCCTTCCACAAATGGAGAGCCTACACCTCTTGTAATATATATTCACGGTGGTGGGTTTCGGGCGGGAAACAAGAACTCCATCAAGACAAGTTCAATCAAACAGTTCCAGGAAGCTGGTCTTTCGGTCGCTGCCATACACTATCGATTATCCGATACTGGCCCCTACCCCATTATGATGGAAGATGCAGCACGCTGTTTACAGACTATTAGAAGTCATGCCAAGGAGTGGAATTTGAATCCAGATAAGGTAGCCTGCTACGGGGGGTCCGCTGGCGCTGGCATTTCCCTCTGGTTGGGATTCCATGAGGATCTAGGGGATCCAGGTAACGATGATCCGATCGCACGCCAATCCACCCGCATTATCGCTGTTGCTACTACCAATGGTCAATCTACCTATGACCTGCACACTTTCCGCGATTGGTTTGGCGTTCCGGATTTGAAAATCCACGAAGCTCTCTATCCGATGTTCGATGTAAAGAAGGAGTCAGAATGGGACTCCAAACGAGTGAGAAGACTGATGAAAGATGCTTCTCCTATTACACATCTGACTAAAGACGACATTCCGGTTTACATGACTTACAGTCGAAGCGATGTCCCGGTTGATAAAAATACTTCTGCAAGAGTCTGGGTTCATCACCCCAAACTCGGTCTCAAACTTCAGGAAGCAATGAGAAAACTGGGATTGGAATGTGAGGTACAATTTCCGGAGCACCCAGAAACAAAATACGGAAGCTTAGAGGCATTTCTCATCGCAAAACTTTCAAACTAGAAATCGTAAAATTGAAAAAATAAAACTATCGCTAACAACGTGTAAAAATAATTGCTATTTTTAACCTAAACCAAAGGTAATTGCAATTTTGCACACTCGGATTTTCCGCAGGAAAATCTGTCACGTACAAAACCGCAACTATTATTACACCAACCGTTAGCGCCAACCCTACGATACCAAATGACAGTTGACGAAATAGATAAGTTTATAAGTAATAATTCTGAAACAAAAATTCAGGATTATTTCAATAACCTGGTTAGTAAGTTGAAGGCTACCAATTCCCGAAATGACAAACTAACGATCTTGATGGGGATTTTGATTGTATTCTACTTTGTAACTGACTTGAAAGTAGTCTCCAAATTCTCACTTGGACCAATCGAACTAACAGACTTCCATCTAGTTAAATTATTTATTCCTTTAGCCTTTTCTTATGTCCTTTTAGTTTTTGCAACTCTCAACGCTCACAGAGCCCAAATCATTAAAAATATCCGACAGATTGGTAAAGGATTGTATCAACTTAATGAAAACGTAGCAGAGGATTCAATGTATTCAAATGTATTCTTGCAAATGATAATGCCATTTTCATTTTGGGAAGAATTGAATAGTAAGTTTATGAAGGACGGTAATGTTGGTTGTTTGACAATCTTTTTAACCATACCTCTCTATCCAATTTTGTTAACGCCTTTTGTTTTTGAATATATCGCCATTAAAAACTTGATTATAAACAATTGGCAAAATGGATGGATTGAGAAGGGTGTTATCATCTTAACAATTTGGATACTGATTTCTGCGATAATCTACTACATTAAGCTCATGAAAACTGCCATTTCGGAAGTTAAAACAGATTTTAATTGAAATGGCAGGCGCTAACAGTCGCTAAAAATCCATAGGCTTAATGCTCTATTTGCAATGGGCATTTGAATCCGATACTTTTGTGGAAATTCAAAAACGACAAGCCAACGGATTTTAGCTGTGTCGTTGTGCTTAATTTAAATCAAGATTTTCTAAGAGTGGAATTTCACATCAGAATTAATAGGCACGCCAGTAGAATAGAGAAATTAGTAACATTTAATAGATAATAACATGGGAAAAGGTAAAGACGCAAAGAAAAACGTTAAAAAAGTAGCTCTTAAATCTCCAAAAGAAAAAAAAGCAGAAAAGAGACTACAGAAAGCTCAGAAAGGTTAATTAATTTCTGAAAAACTAAGCACAACAAAACCTAAACTGCATTATCCTTCGACAAGCTCAGGACGCAGTTTAGCCAATCCGTTGTACGCAAGCTAGAAGATGGAGAATAAAGATTTAACCAAATTAAGGAATTGGAAAATAATATTCCTAAAAGGCACTTCGTTTAGCCAAAACACCCATAATAATTAGTCTATTTTTAACACCA
>JADFHN010000065.1 GCA_022567155.1 Bacteroidota bacterium | reverse complement strand
TAAGGACCTTCGGACCTTCGGGGTTGGTTCGCCTGCCTGCTCGTAGCCGATTCGGCAAAGGCAGGTTTTGTGTCAAGACAAAATGAACAAAAGAAAATTAAATGGTGAATGACAAAATGGTCTTCCAATGTTGAACCTAGGGAACAATTATTTTAAGACCTGATTACCAGGTTCTTACCTCCCGAGTTAAATATTTTTTCACTACAGAATATTTTGAAAACAGGCTTGAATTTAAGGCCTGCAACACCCAATTTTAAAAAATTTCGACCTATTTCAAGCCTGGAGGACTATTTTAAAAAAATGTGATGAAAACAGGAAAAAATGTCTGAACCACCGATTAATCCCTGAATCAGAGTAAATCCGTGATTCCGACAAATAGTAAAGAGGCAACGTGGCGGATTGTTCACAGAATTTATATGAAACGTTTTCGAATCAGCCGATTTTTTGATCTTTCATAGGGTATGCTCCTGATCAGGGAAATTGACGCTGTAGTCTTGATAGATGTTCAGAATAGATTTTACATATTTTACAGGCTCCTCTCCCCGGCAATACCCCGATTTCACTACCGGGTCTTTGTAATATTCAGGTTTTGATTTTAACCGAAGGTAATAAGCAACATTTCCTTCCCATACATCCTGATCTTTTCTGTACTTCACTGCCAGCGCCCGGGCGTCAATGACGTGTCCAAGCCCTACGTTGTATGAGGCCAGAACAAATTTGTTCATTTCTGCCGGATCCTCAATCCGCTCCTTCCAGTAGTTTTCAAGCCAGATCAGAAAAGCTGTTCCGGCCCGGATATTCTGCTCCGGATCATACAGGTTTTTGGCGCCATATTGTTTTCCGGTTGCCGGCATCAATTGCATCAGCCCTACCGCACCTGCCCACGACTTCGTATCCGGGTCAAATTTCGACTCCTGAAATATCTGAGCTGCAAGCAGCCGCCAGTCCCAGTTCAGCCTGCGGGCATTTTCTTTAATTAACACATCATATGCAGAGATTTTGCCTCCTTCCGTTGAAAAATAATCGCTTTTTACACGTGACAACGTAGTTTTCGGGCTATTGAAATATTTGTTATAAATGACATTGAAAGTTGGTTCTCTTTTGATTATTCTTTGCCATACATTGATTGTATCGCTGAGCCGGAAGGCATTTTGCCTGACCGCCCATGCAATTCTGGTAGGGAAACTGACAGCCGTTTTTACATCGATATTCGGATAGTAAGTGGCATTGACGAGCGCAATGTCTTCGTCTGCCACCGTATATTCGATTTCTCCTTCATTAACTTTTTTTATAAGGTCTTCGGTTTCATATTCAGGCCCTTCCTCAATAATCTCAATATCTCCGCCGATTTCTTCAGATAGATTAACCATGCGGGGCAGGTATGAGGAGTGATATCTGATGTGTACAGTTTTCCCGATCAGGTCAACCGGATTACGTAAAAGTTTGTTCTCAATTTCATGGATTTTTAACTGACGCCAGTTCTCCGGTTTTCGCTGTATCAACACCTGCCTGACCGTATATTGATAATCGGAGAACAGCACTATTTTTTTGCGTTCCCTGGTGATCGTAAGCGGAAATGCAATAATGTCTCCTTCTCCTGTGTGTAGTTTGTTAAAAGCATCTTCAAGGTTTTTCGTAACAACTATTTCAAACTCAATTCCAAGATAGCCGGCAAAGTTGGTGAGCAACTCATACTGGTAACCCATCGTTTGCCCCTTATAAATGAAATAGCCTGTTGAATTATTTTCGATGATCGCAATAATTTTACCACGTTCAAGAATTTTATCCAGGTTAAAATCTATAACCTGGATTTCAGGCAGATCTGATTTGTCAGAATTCGGTTCATTCAGAGTTTTTCGACATGCACCTATCAAACAAACAATTACTATCAAAATAAGACTCGCACGGAATTGTTTCATCATAATCTCGTTACCATTTTAAGAGTACAAACATAATTTGAATTAAAAGATAAATCAATATTAAATATATGGCAATTGGTTATTTTTAAAATAATGGAAGATGTTTTTAGTTATCCGGTTTCGATTTTTATTTTCGTTTTTGTGATCTTCCTTTTTCGGTATATGATCAAAAAAAATCGTAAACATAACCTGCGAATGGAGTTATCGATTACGAAAAAATAATCAATGAATCTCGTCAGATTTGATCTCTTTCTGAATATTTCTTAAGCGATCTGATAAAAAATTAAAATGATTGTTAAGATCTGTATGCAGTTTGTCCAGGTTAGTCAATCCATAAAGGTCGTATTTTGACTGTTCGATCACTTCTTTATTTGTATAGTACGGATACAACTCCTGTTCAATCTGGATGAACACACGTTCCAGATAGGAGGGGGTTAGTTGATCCAGAACTCTTCTAAAAATTATCTTATATTGATCATACAAATACTGATCACCATCAATTATCCGGTCAAAATGTGCCTCGGAAGAGTAAAGAAGTTCATTCTTTAATATGGAATTTCGCATTTTCCAACCTTCGTGAGGTTCAGGATAAAAAACATCATCGTAATCCCATGGAATGATGTTGAATTTACTATTACGATCATCATAATAGAGGAATATTTCATCGGTATAATCTCCATTCATTACCAGGTAGTTGAACGCCAGCCATGTAAAATAGTTTTGCATTTCAATTAATTGATTGAGTGAATCATAGAGTTGTTTCCCACTGTATTTATTAGGTAGTTTTTGAAATTTTTTCAGATATTTCATGATCTCATTACCCTTTTTTCCTGAGGAGAAATAAATCCTGAATGAATTGTTCGGAAGTCGTCTGGCAATTAACGGTGAATGAAGAAAAGAGGAAGCATACTCTTCTGGTTTTTCCTGCACCAGATAAACTCCTTGCGAAGCCTTATTAATTTTAATTTCGGCGTAGCTGTTATACAAAGGAAATATTCCCAAGTGATGCAAAACAATAAATGAAAATCGATTGCGCCAATAGTTTTTGTCCATCACCAGGTTGGTAAGTGAAAATTTATTCAGGCTTCTGCCATCTAATTCCAGCGGTTGTTTCAAAGAAACCGCAAAACTTTTACGTTGGAAATTTAGCGTGCTGCTGCCTCGTAAGTGACAGGATTTGGTATCAAGGACTTTCGAGTTATAGCTTAACGTGAAATTCTTTATTATTTTTTTCTCACCCCGTATTTGAAGAATATATTTGTTTTCTTTTTCCGGCATAGTGAATTGAAAAACACGCGTGATTTCCGAATTTGTCTTTTCAAATTCCAGGTGTTGCCCATTTCCCAAGGTCGGGAAACCTATGATTATCGCACATATAAATTTACGAGTAAACACGTTTAAGTGACTAAAATATTTTGAATTACAAACTAAATTAATAATCAATATACGGCAATTTGTTATTTTTGAAACAATGGAAGATGTTTTCAGTCACCCGGTTTCGTTTTTTATTTTCGTTTTTGTGATCTTCCTGTTGCGGTATATGATCATTGCGGCATTGCCTGGAGTGTTTTTTATGTCTGGAAGAAAGCAGAATTTGTTGGTGGGAAAATTCAAATAAAATTTCCTTCAAAACATGACTATTGGCGCGAAATCGGGTACAGCCTCCTGACTACGTCTATTTTTGCTTTAGTTGCTTCGCTTCTTTTTTACCCCAAAATTAACACTTATCCGCTTATTTATAAAGATTTCAGTGCACACAGCATGTTGTACTTTATTTTTAGCAATGCCATCATTCTTATAATACATGATACGTACTTCTACTGGGCGCTCCGCTTTATGCACCTGCAGGTCGTGTATAATTTATTCTATAAAATTCATCACAAATCAACCAACCCAACTCCATGGGCTGCATTTTCCTTTCATCCGCTGGAAGCTTTCGTGGAAGCCGGTATCATTGTAATCGTAGTTTTTATTTTGCCCCTGCACAGGTATGCACTGATGACATTTATCCTTGTTATGCTCGTCTATAATGTATATGGCCATCTGGGATATGAATTGTATTCTACCCGGTTCAGAAAAAGCCGGTTTGGCAGATGGCTGAACACCTGGCTTTATCATAACTACCATCATCAATACATTAAAGCCAATTACGGATTGTACTTCACCTTTTGGGACAGGTGGATGGGTACCCTTGAGGAGATAGAAAACCCGTGAGGTTGCTTTTTGAAATTTATGTCTCATGGATGTCATTGTACATATTATGATGAGCCGTTCGTATTTTTTACGACTTCACGGCCAAGTACGATTCATTGCTGACGTGGTAACTCCTTGTGCAAATGCTAACCCTGAAATTGCCAACATGCACAAAATCAGTAGATTTCTCTTCATGTTTATAGGTTTAAGTTGATTAATATGAAATTTGATTTTGTAGCAAAAGTAGATATGAAGTGATGGTACATTTATTGAATTATGTCATTATTTGGTAAAAAATAAGCGAGGAGAAATAACATAAACTCTAGATGCAAACGACCATTTTATCTAACTGCAATAAAGTTGATATTTTAAATTTTCTCAAACTAAAATCATAAAAAAAATATTAAAAATCAACTCTGATAAAAAATTGATTTTTAACTAAATCCCATTCGGATATCTGAATAGTCGTAAAACAATATACACACTATGACGTTCACCCTTACCTTTGAATACTGGTTAATTCTTCCCGACTGACCTTTGATAAATTATACGGATTATGTGTTATGATATTCGATTTTTGACAAAGAAAAAGCTCCAGTATGCCCGCAGATTTGCTGCCAGCGAAGAGGACATCCACGAGCTTGAAGAACAGCTTCATAAACTGGGCGAAAGAACCGGGCCGTACTATCACATTTCGGGGTTTGCCCATCCGGACGTACCGGTGATAACAAATGAAAATCGCCGGCATATCAGGTTATATAACTGGGGCCTTATTCCCCGGTGGGTGAAGGACGTAAAACAGGCAGTAGCGCTCAGTAACAAAACGCTGAATGCACGCGGAGAAGAAATGTTTGAAAAGCCAGCTTACAGAAGCGCTGCAAGACACCGGCGGTGCCTGGTGATGGTAGATGGTTTTTTTGAACATCACTGGAAATACAACAAGGCATATCCTTACCACATCACACTGAAAAACGATGAGCCTATGGCATTGGGAGGATTATGGGAAACCTGGGAGGAAAAGCAATCGGGGCTGATACGGCAAACCTTTACCATTGTAACCGCGCGCGCTAATACGCTTATGGGCCGCATCCACAACAAACCCCGGGGCAGCGCCGGGCCGAGAATGCCCCTTATTATTCCAAAAGAACTGGAAGATGAATGGCTGCGTCCTGTTGATAACCAGACCGATATACAGCGGATAAAGGAAATGGTGGCGCCATACGATGAAAATGAGTTGGAAGCCCATACGGTTGCCCGGTTGAAAGGCAAGTCTGCCGTGGGAAATATCCCTGTGGCAGTTGAAAAAGTATCTTATGAAGAACTGGAAAATGATCAGGAGAAATTATTTTGAACTTACGAGGACACAGTAAGACCTGCTAACTAAGCAACATATGCGCATGTGTCCGTTTGTACCATAAAAAACAGGATCGAAAATCATTCCAGGCTAAATCTTGTTTTGAGGTGACGGGAATGTTAATATTAAAATTGTATTTATCATATCTTTGAGTAACTCTTTGCCTTCTCTGTGTACCTCCTTGACATAGTTATTGCACAGAGAATCACGAAGAAGACATTGAGTATCACTGAGAAAGGTAGTTTTTATGAATTAGAATGAATATCAAGACTCAGTCCAATTAATAACAAAATAAGAGTGATAAATAGATTCAGCACCTCAAAATAAGATTTAACCACATTCCACCATTTTTTGAAATCTATTCGTTTGCAATTCTGTAAAAGCTCATTAACTTTGCACCCCTGTTTTAGTATAGAGAATAACAATGAAAAGGACATTTCAGCCCTCAAACAGAAAAAGAAAGAATAAACATGGATTTCGCAGCAGAATGGAAACTGTAGGCGGAAGGACTGTTATAGCAAACCGAAGGGCAAAAGGAAGAAAAAAACTTTCTGTTTCCGACGAAAGAAAGCACAAACAGTAATAAAGTTCGCTCTGCCCGCAATCTGCTAAATGTCCGTAATCCGGATTTGAAGACAGTTTCAAAAATTCGACATTGCAGGTCAACAGATTTACCTTCAGAAAAAATGAGCGGTTGTGCCGTAAAAAATATATCCGGGAACTGTTTGATGAAGGTTCATCATTTTTTTTATATCCATTCAAAATCCTGTATCTGATCCACACGCATACCGATGTTTCAAACAGGCAGCTTTTGATAAGCGTATCTAAAAAGCATCACAAAAAAGCGGTTGACCGCAACCTTCTGAAACGCAGAATACGTGAAGCTTACAGGATCAATAAGCATATTTTGGATATTTATCCTGATAAAAATATTTTTTTTGCTTATATTTATATAGATAGTGAGTTGTTGCCGTTTAAAAAAATTGAATCAAAACTAAAACAGGCATTAATTCGTTTGAAAGACATACTTGGTACTGAAATGGCATAAATATTGTTGACCTTTGCAAGGTAAATTATAATAATAATCTAATTAAGCATCAGTATATGAGAAAGAAAGCGCTTGGAGCAGTTCTGTTTATTGCAGTCGGATCAGTTATTTTTTCTTTTATCCCTACGGGTAATTATTTCGAGATCGCCAAGAATCTCGACATATTTGCTACGCTTTTCAAAGAAGTGAATACCTACTATGTAGATGAAGTTGATCCCGAGACTTTGATAAACACCGGTATTGACGCCATGCTTTCTTCGCTTGACCCCTACACCAATTATATTCCCGAAGAAGATGCTGCCGAATACCGGACAATGACAACCGGAGAGTATGCCGGAATAGGGTCGCTGATTGGAAAAGTGAATGATAAAAACGTGATTACCATGCCTAATAAAGGCTTTCCTGCCGAGAAAGCCGGCCTTAAAATCGGTGACGAACTCATTGAGGTGGACGGAATAAATGTAGAAAAGAAAACCATCAGTGAAATAAGCAAGCTGCTGAAAGGACGGGCCAACACAGATGTGACCGTTAAAGTGAAACGCTACGGTTTGGAGGACCCAATTGATTTTACCATCACAAGGGGCCGGATCATCATTGATAATGTACCTTATTACGGCATGGTGGCTGACCATACCGGATATATCCGGCTTACTGATTTTACTACAAATGCAACCAAAGAAGTAAAAACCGCACTTCAGGATTTAAAATCGCAGGGTGCGGATAAAGTGATCCTTGACCTGCGGGGCAACCCGGGTGGTCTTCTTTACGAAGCGGTAAATATCTGCAACATATTTTTACCAAAAGGAGTGGAAGTAGTACGTACAAAAGGAAAAGTGGCTGACTGGAACAAAACCTATAGGACCCTCAACCACCCCTTCGATGAATCAATACCACTTGTAGTGCTCACAAACAATGCCAGCGCCTCAGCTTCGGAGATCGTAGCAGGCGTGATCCAGGATTACGACCGGGGCATAATTGTAGGAAGAAAAACATATGGAAAAGGTCTTGTGCAAACTACCCGGCCATTGACATATAACTCGCAGCTGAAAGTTACCACAGCCAAGTATTACACCCCAAGCGGCAGGTGCATTCAGAAGCTGGATTATAGTCACCGGCAGGCGGATGGCAGCGTGGACAGTATTCCGGATTCGTTGAAGGTTGCTTTTCAGACCAGCCATGGCCGCACCGTGTACGACGGCGGGGGCGTTTTGCCTGATATTGAAACGGAAAGTGAATATCTGGTCCCGATAACGATAAGTCTCATTCAAAAGGCGCTTTTGTTTGACTATGCCACGTCATACTTTTATGAAAACCCTGCGCCTGACAATGCCCGTAATTTTGCCTTGTCAGATATTGAATATGACGAATTTCTTAACTGGCTCGGCAAAAAGGATTATGATTATAAAACCAACGTAGAAGAAAGCATTGAAAGGCTTGTTGAAAATGCAAAAAAAGAAAATTATTACACCGAAATTGAAGCACAAATAAGAAACCTTGAAAGCAAAGTAAAACATAACAAAGAATCTGACCTGATCACCTTCAAAGAACAGATCAAAAGTATCCTGGAAGAGAACATCGTATCGAGATATTTTCTAATTAGCGGTGAAATTGAAGCATCTCTTGATGACGACACTGATCTTCAGACAGCTATTAAGGTACTGAATGACTCCAACAGGTATCATAAGATCCTGAATACTGAATCTGATTATTAAGAACACCCCCTTAATGAATACCACCCTACTAAGTCTGGAAACTTCTACGGATGTTTGCTCCCTGGCGCTGCATCAGGATGGCCGCCTCGTTGCGGATTTCAGTTTGCATATTCAACAAGCACATTCGCGGTCGCTGGCGGCCTTGGTGGACCTGGCATTTGATCATGCAAAAGTAGATAAACGCAACCTGGACGCAGTGGCTGTATCGAAAGGGCCGGGGTCATATACAGGATTACGCATCGGCACTTCGCTGGCAAAGGGCCTGTGTTTTGCCCTTGATATCCCCCTTATTGCCGTAAATACCCTGGAGTCTATGGCTTTCACAGTCAACTGTTTCAATCACCACAACGCCATACTTTGCCCGATGATCGACGCCCGGAGAATGGAAGTATATTGCCTGTTGGCAAATAGCAACCTGGAAATAATAGAAGATACTCACGCAAAAATTATCGACAACGATAGCTTTTCGTCCGTTCTGAAGAGGGATAAGGTCTGGTTTTTCGGAAGCGGAACAGAGAAATGTGAAACCCTGCTCGGACATCAAAATAATGCGGTTTTTATCCGGGATTTTCACATCACTGCACAAAGTATTGGCATGATCGCCTTTAAAAAATTTGAAAATAAAGATTTTGAAGATCTTGCATATTTTGAGCCGTTTTATTTAAAAGATTTTATTGCAGGAAAACCGAAATCGTTACTTTAACCAACCCTGTTTCCCCGGTAAAGGCTGAACCCAATATAATTAATAATATCAAAAGAATATCCTGTATATCCTGGCAAACACCTGCTTCGATTGCAACAATATAATTGCAACGATTATGATAATTGCAAAATTTTAGTCAATGAAAAAGTGTTAACTTACATGCGTTATGGACAGCAGCGATACTATAATAAACCGGGTTGCAGGTAGCGCCCTTGTTAGCATTGACCTTGAAGACCTGTACCATCCGGGGAAAAGAGTACTGTATGATCTAAAAGATAACCTTTTCGAAGGTATCGTGCTAAAGGAAAAGGATTTTCGTGATTTCATTCTTAATCATGACTGGACTCAGTACAGCGAAAAAAATATTGCTATTACGTGCAGCGTCGATGCCATTATTCCTACCTGGGCATACATGCTGCTGGTTACAAAAATGGAGCCCTATGCCAACATGATTGTACTTGGCAACCTGCAGGACCTTGAAAATGCGCTTTTCAAGGAAGCCCTCGACAAGCTGGACATAGAAGCTTACCGAAATCGGAAAGTGGTAATCAAAGGGTGCTCGGACAAACCGGTTCCGGAATATGCATACGTGGAACTCACAAGAAAATTAAGGCCCCTGGTTGCCAGCATCATGTTTGGAGAACCATGCAGTACGGTACCGGTGTATAAGAAGCCAAAAGACCGGTAACTGATTGTTGCTAAGGCATGAAGCGACCTGTCAGGATCCTTCCGGTCATTGTTTTTTCCCAATTTGCCGGCACTTCATTGTGGTTTGCAGGTAATTCGATACTCCCAGATATTCAAAAGGCATGGCAGCTTGGTGACGCCAGTCTTGGGTGGATGACCTCTTCGGTACAACTTGGTTTCATCGCAGGTACTTTTCTTTTTGCTTTTCTCTCATTGGCCGATCGCTATCCTGCCAGGCTGATTTTTCTGATTTGTTCAGTGATTGGCGGCTTTTCGAACCTGTCCATTCTTTTTATTGACGGAAATCTGGTCTCCCTCATTATGCTCCGCTTTCTCACCGGATTTTTTCTGGCCGGCATTTATCCGGTGGGAATGAAGATTGCCGCCGAATGGTACCAAAAAGGACTCGGAAAAGCACTTGGCTACCTGGTAGGTGCCCTTGTGATAGGGACGGCTTTTCCGCACCTGATCAGGGGGATGGCTAACGACTTGCATTGGGAAAAGGTGCTGTTATACGTTTCTGGCATTGCCATGACAGGAGGGGTGTTTATGTACCTGCTGGTACCCGAAGGCCCTTATAAAAAAAGCAGCTCCGGATTTAGCTTCAAGGCGGTAATAAATATTTTCAAGGAAAAAGATTTCAGGCATGCGGCATTCGGATACTTTGGCCATATGTGGGAATTATACGCACTCTGGACTTTCATTCCTTTTATTTTGCTCAAATATGCTGAATTGAACCATACCGGTTTTAATGTATCCACATGGTCGTTTGTTATCATCGGCGCAGGTGCGCTGGGATGTGTGGCGGGAGGATACGCTTCAAAAGTGTATGGAAGCGCGAAGGTCGCCTTCGTGATGCTTCTTGTTTCAGGTATCTGCTGCCTGATTTCCCCTATCCTGTTTGACATTCCATACGAAATCTTTATGTTAGTAATGGTGATCTGGGGGTTTACCGTGGTGGCAGACTCCCCGCAATTTTCGACGTTAAATGCGCTAACGGCACCAAAAGCCCTGATCGGAACCGGCCTCACGATAGTAACAAGTATTGGTTTTGCTATCACCATATTCAGTATCGAGCTTCTGAATTCACTGAAAGGCCTCTTAAGTCATGAGATGCTGTTTCTCCTGCTGATACCCGGGCCGGTTTTTGGCCTGATAACGTTGATTCCCTTGATCAGGAAAGAGCGGGTTTCCGGGTGAAAGTTTCATTTTTACACGCCCTTTCTCAGAGCGTCAGCGATAAGTCTCATTTTAGAGCTGATAATATTCATAAGATTCTTTGGTCGCAACAATTCCGCTGAATTTTCTATTAATTATATCCATATATATCCATAAATATTTAAATAAACGCCGTTTGCTATTCATTTTACCGGGTATGAGGTCAGTTTACTGGTTGCAGAGCGACCCAAATATGGCGCGGAAGCCTGCCTTTAACTGGCGCGGAAGTTAGCTGACCGTCCGGTAGGCGGGCTTCCGTGCCTTCAATTATGAAACCCACTGTACTCCCTCTGAAAAAGTAAAAAAAAATTCCCACTTTAAAGTTAGTCGGCAGAGAACCTTGAAGAGATGCAACGCCGGTTTTACCTGGATTAACGCAAGGTACTTGCATGATCCGTTTCCAATCGCATACACTCCGCAGCTTCCGTGCCTCCGCCGTAATTCCTTAATATTGGCGGATCGACGGAGCAGCGATTTCCAGCAGTCGGTGCAAGTGACCTTGCTTTTGAGTTTATTGGAGTAGAGGCTTTATCCATGAGATTCTTCCCACCTTCGTTCCCTCTGAAATGGATTAATTCTTCGGTCGCTACGCTCCTTCTGAAACACCTTCTTCTACATACTCCTCCACCGGCAAGCAACTGCATACTAAGTTCCTGTCGCCGTAAGCGCTGTCGATCCGGCTTACTGCAGGCCAGAACTTCCTGTCCCTCACAAATAGTAGTGGATAAGCCGCTTTCTGCCGGCTGTATGGATACTCCCAGTTGTCAGCCGTAACCACATCAGCCGTATGAGGTGCATTTTTCAACACATTATTGACCGGATCTGCCTTACCATCAGCAACCTCCTGCACTTCCGCCCTGATCCGGATCAGTGCATCACAGAAACGATCCAGCTCCGCTTTGGTTTCGCTTTCAGTAGGTTCGATCATCAATGTACCCGGAACAGGGAAAGACACCGTAGGAGCGTGAAAACCGTAATCCATAAGCCGTTTTGCAATATCTTCAACCTCAATGCCGAAATGCTTAAACTCCCTGCAGTCCACAATCATTTCATGTGCACACCTGCCGTTTTTTCCGGTATAAAGGATGGGGTAATGATCCTTCAGCCTGTCTTTGATATAATTGGCATTCAGTATGGCCATTTCTGTAGCCCATTTCAAGCCCTTTACGCCCATCATAGCAATATATGCATACGATATCAGCAATACACTGGCGCTTCCCCATGGCGCTGCTGAAACGGCATTGATTGCCTGGTCGCCACCTGTTTTTATCACGGGATGCCCGGGAAGAAATGGAACAAGCTGCTTTGCAACACATATCGGCCCCATGCCCGGACCGCCGCCGCCGTGAGGGATCGAAAATGTTTTATGTAAGTTTAAATGGCACACATCAGCTCCGATACGCGCCGGGCTGGTAATACCCATCTGTGCGTTCATATTTGCCCCGTCCATATATACCTGCCCACCGTTTTGATGAATAATTTTGCATATATTCACGATTTCTTCTTCAAACACACCATGGGTGGATGGATAGGTGACCATCAATGCGGCAAGGTTTTCATTATGCGCTTCGGCTTTTGACCGGAGATCTGCAACGTCAATGTTGCCGTGCTCGTCACATGCCACAATCACCACTTTCATGCCGGCCATAACTGCGCTGGCAGGGTTTGTACCATGCGCTGACGAAGGGATCAACGTTACATTCCGGTGTGTATCGCCCCGGCTTTTGTGGTAGGCCCTGATCACCATCAGTCCGGTAAATTCACCCTGGGCGCCGCTGTTGGGTTGAAGCGATGTTGCTGAAAAGCCAGTGATCTCATTCAGCCATTCTTCCAGATCGCCGAACAATTGCTGATATCCTTCCGTCTGGTCAACGGGAGCAAACGGGTGTATGCCTCCGAATTCATGCCACGTAACGGGTATCATTTCAGAAGTGGCATTGAGTTTCATGGTACATGAACCCAATGAAATCATGGAATGTGTTAGCGACAGGTCCTTATTTTCAAGATGCTTCAGATACCGGAGCATTTCGTGCTCGGACTGATACCTGTTGAACACCGGATGTGTGAGGTAGGGCGACATGCGTAACAAGGTATCCGGCCAGTTTAATTCCACAGGCTCAGCAACGACGCTGTCAATCACACTTTCATCCGCCTGCCTGCCTGCTGCTTCGCAAAAAACAGAGACAATAAGTTTAATTATTCCCGTATCGGATGTTTCATCCAAAGCTATGCCAATTGTGCCGTCTTCAAAATATCTGAAATTGCATTCTTTGGCCTCAGCAATGGATCTTATGTTATCCTGTTTCACACCGGATGGAATGCTGATTTTCAATGTATCAAAATAGGAGTTGTTTAGCTGTGCGTAACCGGAATGGGCAAGCGATTTTTCCAGCGCTATTGTCAGGCCGTGAATCCTGCCGGCAATTTTGCGTAATTCATCCGGTCCGTGATATACGGCGTACATTCCGGCCATCACGGCAAGCAATACTTGTGAGGTGCAAATATTGGATGTCGCTTTCTCACGCCTGATATGCTGTTCGCGGGTCTGTAAGGCCATCCGGTAGGCATTGCGACCCTGTACGTCCAGTGAAGCTCCGATAATTCTTCCAGGCATCTGGCGTTTAAATTCCTCTTTGGTAGCAAAATAAGCAGCGTGCGGACCACCATACCCCATCGGTACACCAAATCGCTGCGAAGTGCCTGTTACAATATCGGCGCCCATTTCTCCGGGCGGTTTCATCAGTAATAACGACATGAGGTCAGCCAAAACCGTAGTACGCACACCCTTGGCGGCCGCAGTGGCAAACAATCCGGTGTAATCTCTTATTTCACCGTTATTGTCTGGATTCTGTACAATAACGCCAAATAAATCCGGATCAGTAAGGTCAAGTTTATCAATTTCTCCAATTTCCATATCAACCCCGACAGGAGTAGCCCTGGTTTTAAGCACATCCAGTGTCTGCGGAAATATATTTAAGTCTATGAACACTTTATTGGCATTCTTTTTAGGACCTTTCCGGGTGGCCCTCATCAATGATATGGCCTCTCCGGCAGCGGTTCCTTCATCAAGCAATGAGGCGTTGGCTATTTCCATTCCCGTTAGGTCGATGACCATCGTCTGGTAATTGACCAGCGCTTCGAGCCGGCCCTGGGCGACCTCGGCCTGGTAGGGTGTATACGCAGTGTACCATCCCGGGTTTTCAAATATATTTCTTAATATAACCGGGGGTACAATACAATCGTAGTACCCCATCCCTATAAAGGACTTAAATACCTTATTTTTCTGAGCAAGTTTCCGGAATTCTTTCAGAAACTGATACTCACTTTTTGCCGGGAGCAGATTGAACTCCTTTTCAAACCTAATACTTGCAGGAATGGTTTGATCGATCAACTCTTCTACAGAATCGACACCAACTACACGCATCATTTCAGACACTTCAATTAATGAGGGGCTGTTGTGCCTGAAATCAAACCTCTCTCTATATAATGCATCTATTTTAATATTCATTTCGGTATGAAAATTTATGGTAATGAAATAGCGATTAACGCCTGCAAATCTACCTCATAACCAATTATTAATAAAACATTCTTAGCCCTTAATCAGGTAGGTTATTTCATCCAAACCGCATCCGTTTGTCTGGCTATAATTAGTTGTACCAGAAGTCTTTCTTCATCGAAGCTTCCATTGCCAGTTTTATTTATTACTAAATTAAGTTGAAAAATATGTTGTTTTAACGATTGTGTTCCTTTTGTATTAAATTCAATAAAATACACTGTTCATCAAACATTATCGCAATTATGGAGGTTGTTTACGTGATTAATTTAACTTTGTGAACTCAAGATATTTCCGATTGCTATGAAAAAAATATTTCCGATTATTTTATTTCTGTGTCTGGCCTTGCATGTAGTTGCGCAATACGAAGAAGCCAGCAGTTTTGCCGAAACCATAACCCATGAAGACCTGAAAGACTACCTGACTATTCTTTCATCTGATGCTTTGGAAGGAAGGGAAACAGGCGAACGAGGTCAGAAAATGGCTGCTGCCTTTATCGCCTACCATTTCGAAAACATCGGACTGAAGCCAGTTGTTAAAAACGGAGACACGTATTCTTATTATCAACGTTTTGCACTCGAAAAAAGTTATCCTGGAGAAATATACATCACCATTGATGGCACTAAAAAAATAAACGGTGAAGACCTGATTTACTGGGGGAGAAAAAATATGGATACCGAAGAACAAATCCAGGCTGTTTTTGTGGGGGCAGGAAGTGAGGAATCGTTCCAGGCAACGCAGGTGGCAGGGAAAGCAGCCGTGATCTTTGCTTCGGGAGCCGGGTTTCAGGGATGGAGGACGTTGTCTGACCGTGCAACAAAAAATAATGCAGCTGTAACTTTTTTGGTTGTTGCCGACAATGCAGATACATACAACTCGTTGCTATCACGGTTTAAAAACTATTTCATGGGTTCAAACCTTGGATTCAAAACCGAAGGTACTTCAGCAGCTTCTGGTGGCGTATTTTTAATTTCGCAATCCTTAGCAGCCCAACTACTAAAAACAGATGAAGAAAAACTGCTGAACGCAGTGGCAAATTATGATGAAGGAAACAAAAAAGCACTTCAGAAAATCAAGCCCGCCACATTCGGATACAAAATCACCAGGAAATCGGATATTATGTGGACAGAAAATGTGCTCGGTTACCTGGAGGGTACAGACAAGAAAGAAGAGCTGGTCATCATAACTTCACATTATGACCACATAGGTAAGCGAGGTGATGAGATCAATAATGGAGCGGATGATAATGGCTCGGGTACTTCTTCGGTAATGGAAATAGCACAGGCATTTGCTGAGGCAAAAAGGTCAGGTCATGGTCCCAGAAGAAGCATGCTTTTTATGACGGTAACCGGTGAAGAAAAAGGTCTGCTGGGTTCCCAGTATTACGTAGAAAACCCGGTATTTCCGCTCGAAAATACGGTCGTGGATTTCAATATTGATATGATCGGACGCCACGACCCCGAACACGATGATAACCTTGATTTTGTTTACCTGGTGGGGAGCGACAAACTATCAAGTGAATTGCACGAATTGAGTGAAATGGCAAACAATACATTTACCAACCTCAGCCTGGACTATACCTATAATGATGAAAACCATCCTGATCGCATATACTATCGTTCTGATCATTGGAATTTTGCAAAAAACGACATCCCGGTTATCTTTTACTTTAGCGGTTTTCATGCGGACTATCATAAACCGACAGATACCATCGATAAAATCGAATTTGATATGCTTGAACAACGGGCCAGGCTTGTATATTATACAGCATGGGTGGTAGCTAACAGGGAAGACCGCATCGTCGTGGATGCACCAAAGGACATCTCTATTGAATCAAAAGATTAGTGAAATACTCGCCCTATTTTTTTTCATTTTGTCTTGACACAAAACCTGCCTTTGCCGAATCGGCTACGAGCAGGCAGGCGAACCAACCCGAAGGTCCGAAGGACTCCTATGGAGGATCCCTATGTGAAAAGTCAAGGCCGCCCCAAGGTATAAATATTCTTTCTTTGAGACATACGAACGATCGTTAAGTAAGTTATAGCTATGTTATTTAATTATTTTCTTCGCTTTTTTCTAGTTTTTGTGTAAGGAAATGATTTGTGGACGCGTTTCTTTTTTTCATGAAAGGCGCCTTTAAATTCCGGATCCTCCATTTTTCTCTGTTTGTCATATTCTCTGGCCATCTCCTGCCTTTCCTCAAATGAAGTTTCAAAGATTTTAATATCCTGTGGAAGTCGAATGACCTGTATTTTTTCACGTATCAATTTCTCGATCTTACTGATATGATATTTTTCAACATCGTTTACGAAAGTGATGGATTTCCCAGGTCTGAGAGCACGCCCGGTGCGGCCGATCCGGTGTACATAATCTTCGTGCACAACCGGCACATCAAAATTTATCACATGGCTTACATTTGAAATATCAAGGCCCCTTGAAGAAACATCAGTAGATACGAGTATTCTTATTTCACCTTGTTTAAATGCATTGATGGAATTAATCCGGGTATTCTGGCTCTTATTGGAATGCACAATCCGGATTTCACCTATGTCCTTACGGAGTAGAAATTTGTAAATATTATCCGCATTCTTGCGTGTTTTAGTAAATATCATCACTTTCTTAAAAGCCTTATATTGTAGCAGATATGTAAGGAAATGAATTTTTGTAAGCATATTAGGCACATAATAAAGCTCCTGTTTGATCGTGTCGGCAGCAGTGGCCTGGGGAGCAACTTCCACCACTTCAGGAAATTCAAGAAACTCTTCTGAGAGTGTCATCACTTTCGGCATCATGGTAGCTGAAAACAAAAGATTCTGACGCTTTACCGGGATTACTTCCAGCACTTTTCTGATCTGGGGCATAAAGCCCATGTCCATCATTTTGTCCGCCTCATCAAGCACTAGTGTCTGAAGGGATTTCACAGGAAATTCGCCTTTCAAATACAGATCAATAAACCTGCCCGGAGTAGCAACTACTATATCCTGGCCACTCCGGAGGGCATCTATCTGCTGTGTGGGGCCAACCCCACCGTAAAGGGCAACGGACCGGAGGTCGGTATATTTTGAAAACTCAGCGATGTTTTCGTTAATCTGTAATACCAGTTCTTTCGAAGGCGCCAGAATGAGTGCACGGGGTTGATTGCCCTGCGCATATTTCACTTTTATTAACAGTGGTAGCACATATGCCGCGGTTTTGCCCGTACCCGTCGGGGCGATGCCCATTACATCATGCCCTGCCAGTATGAGTGGAATAGCCCTTACCTGGACAGGGGTAGGCACATCGAATCCCTGATCCTCAACCGCCTTCAGCAACTGCGGGTTAAGTTTTAATTCCTTAAATTTTTTTACCGTTGAAGGCATGGGACGGGAATTTCAGTTAAAATTGTAGAAAAATTGGATAAAACACAGGCACATCCATGAAAAGAACCCTGATCCTGAATGCGAATATAGTTAATGAAGGCCGGATCGTCGAAGGCGACCTGCTGATTGCAGGGGATCGAATAGAAAAAATCAGCGGGGATTTATCTTCTGTGCCTGCTGATGAAACGGTAGATGCAAATGGAAGATTCCTGCTGCCCGGGCTTATTGACGACCAGGTACACTTCAGGGAACCAGGCCTTACCCACAAAGCCGACATTTTTACTGAAAGCCGCGCAGCCGTGGCAGGCGGGGTAACTTCATTCATGGAAATGCCAAACACGGTTCCGAATACCCTCACGCAAACGCTTCTTGAAAATAAATACGCAATTGCCGGCAAGAGTTCGCTGGCAAATTATTCCTTTTATATGGGCGTATCCAACGACAACCTGGATGAGGTTCTCCGCACGAATCCGTCTGATGTTTGCGGTGTCAAGGTTTTTATGGGCTCTTCAACTGGTAATATGTTGGTGGACGATTTCAAAACGCTGGAAGGGTTGTTTTCACGATCTGAAATGCTTATTGCCGCACATTGTGAAGATGAAACAACCATACGAATAAATGCTGAAACGTACAGGAGCCGGTACGGGGAAAATGTGCCGGTAAGCTGCCATCCGCTGATACGCACCGAAGAAGCCTGTTACAAGTCTTCGTCTATGGCTGTTGCGCTGGCAAAGAAAAACGGGGCAAGGCTCCATGTACTCCATATCTCTACAGGAAGAGAACTGGCCCTTTTCGACAACTCCATACCGTTAGAAGAGAAAAAAATCACAGCGGAAGCCTGTATTCATCACCTCTGGTTCACTGATGCTGATTATGAGCAGAAGGGTGCCCTGATAAAATGGAATCCCGCAATAAAAACAGCATCAGACCGCGACCTGATTTTCGCCGCCATTTTGAATGACACGATCGATGTGGTTGCCACTGACCACGCTCCGCACACGCTGGAGGAGAAAAATGGTACCTATTTCAATGCTCCTTCGGGAGGCCCGCTGATCCAGCATTCGCTGGCAGCCATGCTTGCATTTTATCACAAAGGTATGATCAGTCTCGAGAAAATTGTAAAGAAAATGTGCCATGATCCGGCCATATTATTCCGGATTACTGACCGTGGATTTATTCGGGAAGGCTATTTTGCAGACTTGGCGCTTGTTGACTTAAACGCACCCTGGACAGTTGAAAAAAGTAATATACTCGCAAAATGCGGCTGGTCACCTTTTGAAGGCCAGCAATTTAAAAGCCGGATAACAGATACCTGGGTATCCGGATTCAGGGCGTATAAAGACGGCAGAATAAACGAAGGACAGCCGGGCAGGCGGCTGAAGTTTAGTGCAGAATAATCGCTGTAATGGGTTTTGTATATTTAACCCTATACGCTACCTTTGCATTCTGTTTTACGGTGGTTGTAGTTCAGTTGGTTAGAACGCCTGATTGTGGTTCAGGAGGTCGTGGGTTCAAATCCCATCTTCCACCCAAGTAGTATTTGCTTGTATATCAATACGTTAGAGAGGAATTAACTTAATTGTTAACTCCTCTTTTTTTATCAGTTTAATATAGTATTTTACATAGTTCTGTTAAATTAATTAAGAGGTTAAGGCCTAAATATCAGGAACTTACGACTATTTCTACAAAATCGCCTCTATAACCTAACCATCATAAACTTACGAAAGTCTATTAGAGTTTATAGTATTCCCTTGGTATAACTTGTTTTCCTTGCCTGTAACGAACGGTCAGAGTTAGATTGGTATTTAGTGTATAGAATAGGTATGGGATACCTTAGGAGTGTAGATTCTGATTTGCGTCCGTTTATGGCATTGCCTTCAACGGTTTGAATAAACGCTCGTTTTAATGGCGTTTATTTTGTGTGTGTGCCTTGAATGGTGAATATAGCTCATGAAGTTGAGTGTTCCAAAGGGTGAGAGTCCCGTAAGCGCAGGGTCGTGCCTGTAAGCTAAGCAAGTGGCAAGGTGGTTTGGAGTGATCCATGCACTGAAGTAAGCCAGACTGCGGTGTTTGTACTGACGAACAGGAACTACATAAGAGGCTATGAGGTTGGATGAGGTAACACACCTGTGTGCCGAAGCACTACGGTGTGCAGGCACATGCTGCCGAAGTCCCAAGCCTTGAAAGAGGAGCCAAAATAGTAGATAGGGGCGAGCGTGAAGAAATTGTCCTGTGGACAATTTTAGGGAGTAGCCAGCATGTAGGGTGGCCATAAACACATGGATATTCACATTACCGAGAGGGCAGAGCGTGAAGAAAATGTTCTGAGAACATTTTTAGCGATGAGCCAGCTTGCAGGGCGGGATAACTGTACGAGTTACTGATTGAGAAGTCCCGTTAAATATGCTTCGCATTTCACGGGATAAATCAGCAGAGGTCATAGTAGTCAATGGAATATGAGCCGACACCCCAGGGATAAAGTCGGAGGTCTCACGCCTGCGTGCCGAAACACTCCGGTGTGCAGGCACGAGTTGATGAAGGACTGAACGTTTATCTTCCTGAAATTAAATTGGGAGTCCCGATAGCTATCAGGGATAGCCCTTTACGAAATTAGGGGATAGCTTCAACTGGTGAAAAGAGCAGTTGATGTGATGATAAACGAACCGCCAAGTACGAGAACCGTA